>JANNVG010000890.1:0-11397 GCA_031414395.1 Fimbriiglobus sp. | reverse complement strand
CACCGGGAGCGGGGACGCTCCCGGTGGTCGCGGCGATGACCGTTTACAGAATCCCGCCGTGGATCCGCTGCGGGGTCAGGTGGCTGGGCTGGTCGTTGAACCAGAACCGCCGCCAGGTCTCCCCGATCTGCCGAGAGTCTTCCGACTGGTTGAGCAGTTGGTCCTGCCGGATGAGCGGGTCGGACGCATACTGGTTAATGCACCCGGTGCCGCACGCGGCCACCGCGAATCCCGCCAACACCGCCAGTGCGATGCGCCGAGCCATGTTCCCGCCTCCCTGCGTAGCGACCCTCCCGAGTATCCCCCCACGGGTTGACCGGGCCGGCGGGTTTTCCCCCGCCGAACGGCCATTCGGGTCTACACGGGAAGATATCGACCGCGACGGGTGGGGCCTTAAGCGCAATTGTGCGAATTGTGCCGGGGGTGCCGGTCGGGAGATGAGATGGGGGATTTGGTGACCCGGCGGCGTCAGCCGCGCTCCGTCAGGAGCCGGGTTCGGAGCGGGTGGCCGACTCTCGCCGAGAGTCGGAATGGGGGTTGGCTGGAGTGACGAGCGTGCAGTTGGTGCGAGCTGTCACTCGCTCCACGCCGGATTCCCAGGCGTCGGTCCCCGTCCGACTCTCGGCGAGAGTCGGCCACCCGCTCGCACCCAGGCGGCTGACGCCTTCGGTTCACCCAACTTCACCGCGGCTTGTTCGGAACCGCTTGCCCGACCGGGGGTTCCGCCGACCCGCCGACGCCGACCGGCAACAATTCTTCGCCCTCGGTCGGCTCGTCGTCCGCGTCGGGAGTCGCTTTGCTGCCCTTCGGTCGGGATTCGACCACGTTCACGGCGTCGCGGGCACGCTCTTCCATCACCTTGCCGGCCTGGAACGTGACGACCTTTCTCGGCCCGACGAGCACTTCCTCGTCGGTCTTCGGGTTGCGGGCACGCCGGGCCTTCCGCATCTTCACCTCGAACACGCCGAAGTTCCGCAGCTCGATCCGCCCGTCCGTGGCCAGCGATTCGATAATCAGGTTGAAAGTCTCTTGAACGATATCCTTCACCAGCACCTGAGACTGGTCGTACTTCTCGGCGATGGCTTTCACGATCTCTTTCTTCGTCACCGATGCACCCTCAGGAGGGGAGGCCGGGTCCGGTATGGGAAATCGTAATCCCGCTTAAAGTGATGTCAAGACTTAAGTTCCGTTCGATGTGCCGGCGGGAAGTGGGGCGAGCCCGGCCCGCAAGGGCCGTGGGTGCATGGGCCTCGTGGTTCGCACCCGCGGCCCTTGCGGGCCGGGTTCGCCCGATGCCAGGTCACCCGGCGGTGTTCACCGTCTCGGCCGACACGAGCATTCGCAGTTGTACGGTGCCGATCTGGACCACGTCGTTCGGCTGGAGCACCCTCTGTTGACCGGGGAACACCCGCTGGCGATTCACGAACGTGCCGTTCAAGCTGTTCATGTCTTCGAGGATGACCGCCTTGCCGTCGAAAATGACGCAGGCGTGCTGGCGGCTGGTCCACACCCGCTCGGGCGGCTCCTGGCCGGTCAGGTCGAGGTCCACCGGGCTGTTCACCATGCGGCCGATGATGTTCCGCCCTTCCAGCACCGGGAACGCGGCCCCGAGCTTCTCCCCGCGAACGACTTCCAGCCGCGGCTTCACCACCACCCGCGTGGTCGGCGTGCCGCTCGCACTCGACCCCGACCCGGCCGTGCTCGGACTCGACCCGCTGGCCGTGCCCTCCCGCCGGGGCAGCGCAAACCCCACCTGGTCCTTGGCATCCGGCGGGTCGCCGGCCGGCCGGCTGGTCTGGATGATCGAGATGGTGCCCGACGGCTTGGTGAGGACCGACCCCGACCCTTCCACCTTCGTGCGGGCTTCGTCGGTTGGCACGTTCGGCGCGGGGGCGTCCATCACCGCCACCCCGACCGTGGCGAAACGGAACATCCCGCACCGCGTGCAGGCAGCGGCGTCCAGCTTGTTCACGTAAAGGCAAATGGGGCAGACGTTCATGGCGGCACGACCCGACAGCCCGGAGGGGTGGCCGGGCGCACCCGAACCGTAGAACACGCCGCGGCGAGTCGCCCGATCCGCGGCCCTTTTTCCGCGCCCGGGCGGGTCGGCGGGCGGGGTGCGGCGCACGGCCGGGCCGCACAATTACGCTTCCGAGATGAGCGCCACCGCCGCGAAGGGTGCGACCGTTATCGCGCTGCCGGGTTTCACGACGGCACCGGACGAGTCGGGAAAAAAGTCGCTCGGCGTGTCGGCGGCGGTGTCGAACAGCCGCCGCCAGCGGCGGCCGGTGGGCGACGGCGGGACGGTCGCACTCACCGCCTCGGTGCCGCCGTTCAGGGCCACATAGAAGTCGCGGTCGGGGTCGGTGGTCACGTCGTCGCGGCCGTGGTAGCGGCCGTCGAGGGTGTAGGCCACGAACCGCGAGTCGGGGCCGAAGTTGGGTAAATTCGGCAGCCGCCCGTGCCACCGCACGTCGGCCGTCAGCGGAGTCAGGTCGCCCTCCAGGTACTCCCGCCGGCGGAACACCGGGTGCTGCCGGCGGAGCCAGATGAGTTCCCGCACGAACCGCACGAACCCGCCGTTCGCCTCCTTCAGTCGCCAGTCCACCCAACTCAGGTCGTTGTCCTGGCACCAGGCGTTGTTGTTGCCCCCCTGGGTGCGGAGCATCTCGTCGCCGGCCATCAGCATGGGCGTGCCCTGCGCCAGCAGCAGCGTGGCCGCCATGCTCTTCGCCCGCCGCTCCCGCAGCTTCCGCACTTTCGGGTCGGTGGTCGGCCCTTCCACCCCGGTGTTCCACGAGCAGTTGTCGTTGTGCCCGTCGCGGTCGTCCTCGCCGTTGGCCGCGTTGTGCTTGTCGTTGAAGCTGACCAGATCGTTCAGGGTGAACCCGTCGTGGCACGTCACGAAGTTGAGCGAGTGCCGCGGGCCGCGGGCGTTGTCGTTCCCGCCGAACACGTCCGCGCTCCCGCTCAGCCGGCTGGCCATCAGGGCGGCGAACCCGCCGTCGCCCCGCCAGAACCGCCGCACGTCGTCGCGGAAGCGGTCGTTCCACTCGGCCCAGCGGTGGCCGAACGGGAAGGTGCCCACCTGGTACGCCCCGCCCGCGTCCCACGGCTCGGCGATCAGCTTGGTGTGCGCCAGGATGCCGTCGTCGGCGATCATCTCCACGGCCGGCGGGTTGGGCGTCATGTTCCCGTGCCGGTCGCGGCCGAGCACGCTGGCCAGGTCGAAGCGGAAGCCGTCCACGTGCATGTCCGTCACCCAGTACCGCAGGCAGGTGAGGATCTGCTCCCGCACGGCCGGGTGGTTGCAGTTGACCGTGTTCCCGCACCCGGTGTAGTTCAGGTACCGCCCCTTGCCGTCGAGCAGGTAGTACAGGCCGTTGTCCAGCCCGCGGAGGTGGTACGTCCGCCCGCGGTCGTCGCCCTCGCCGGTGTGATTAAAGACCACGTCGAGGATCACCTCGAGGCCGGCCGCGTGCAGGGCTTTGACTAAATCGCGGAACTCGTCGTCCTGCCCGTGCTGCCTGCCACTGGCCGCGAACGACGCCTTCGGCGCCGCGAACCCGATCGGGTTGTACCCCCAGAAGTTGAGCAGCTTCTCGCCGCTCTCGGGGTCGGTGAACGGGCAGTCCTGTTCGTCGAACTCGAACACCGGCAGCAGCTCGACGGCCGTGACGCCCAGCCACTTCAGGTACGGGATCTTCTCGATCAGCCCGCGGAAGGTGCCGGGGTGCCGCACGCCGGAGGTGCCGTGGCGGGTGAACCCGCGGACGTGCAGCTCGTAGATGACGCTGTCTTCGGCGGGGGTGCGGAGGGGGGCGTCGCCCTCCCAGTCGTAGGCGTGGTGCGGGGTGAACAGGCTGCGGCGGGCGGTCCGCTCCGGGTCTGGTTCGCCCGCCCCGCCCCACACGGCCCCGTGCGAGAGGGTGTTGGCGAACGGGTCGAGGAGCAGGCGGGTGGGGTCGAAGCGGTGTTCGCCGCCCCTCGGCCCGTCCACCCGCCAGCCGTACTGGAATACGTCGGGCAGGCCGGCCACCCGCAGGTGCCAGTGGTGGCCGGTGCGGTGGGTGCGGCCGTCGAGGGGGAAGGTGGCGAGCGGGGTGGGGCCGCCGCCCTCGGGGAACACCACCAGGGTGACGGCGGTGGCGTGCCGCGACAAGACGGCGAAGTTGACGCCGTCGGGGGCGCGGGAGGCGCCGAGCGGCAGCGGCCGCCCGCGGGCGGTGGTGAAGTCGGACATGCGGGTAGTGTAGAACTGATTCGCGTTCCGGCTTCCGACGAGTGCGGCGACCCGCCGGATGGTTTCGTTTCACCTCCCCCCACCCCGCCGCGAAACCATGTCCGGGACGTGGAAGCACCCATGCCGGGCAAGCACTTACGGCGAATCAGCGCTCGCCGACTGGCGAACCGTCATCCGTCTCTCGGCGGGGGGAGCGGCCTGCCGCGGAGCTTGGACCACAGCCATCGGAACGGTCGCAGGAGGAGCATGAGTATCGTGATCGGCAGCCGTCGAAGAAACAGATCGCGGCGCGAGTATCTCAGATTATGGCGGACGAGTTGCGTCAGGCGGTGTCCCTCGTCGAAGTGCCGGAGGGAGATGTCGAGTGCCCGGAGGTAGAGTGGCTCCGCTTCGGCGTGTCGGTTGGTCTCGGTCAACAGCAGTGCCAGATTGCTGAGTACGAGCGCCACCTCCGGGTGGTCGGGGCCGTAGTTGGCCTCCCGGAGTGTCAACACCCGACGGAACAGCGGTTCCGCTTCGGCGTGGCGTTCGGTCGCGTTCAGCAGTACCGCCAGGTTACTCAGGATGGTGACGATGAACGGGTGGTCGGCGGGGAAGTGGGTTTCGGCAATGGCGAGCGCCCGGCGGAAGAGGGGTTCCCCCTTCGCGGGGCGGTTCCTCTCGCGGAGCAGGCCGGCCAAGTTGTTCAAGCCGCGGGCCACTTCCGAGTGGTTCGGGCCATGACACTTCTCCCAAATGGCGAGTGCCCGGCGGTACAGCGGCTCCGCCTCCTTCAATCGCTTGGTCTCCCGGAGCAGACCGGCCAAATTGTTCAGACGAATGGCGACGGACGTGTGCTCCGAGCCGGGGTGAGCTTCCGCCATGGCCAGCGCCCGCCGGTACAGCGGTTCCGCCTCCGCCGACCGACCTGTCACGTGAAGCAATTCCGCCAGGTTGTTGAGCGCGATCCCCTCGCCGGCAGGGTCGAGATCGGCGGCCCGCGATTCGACCGCGAGTGCCCGGCGGAACAAGCCTTCCGCACGGGTGAACTCGGCCACCTCTTGAAGGGCGATGGCGACGCGCCCCAAAGTCGCCACGGCGTCGCGGTGCCCGCCCTGATCCCACGCCCACGCGACCGCTTCGAGGGGGGCGAGTTCCCAGCGGGCCGCCTCCCAATTCGTCGTCTCACCCACCGCCAGGACACGGTCCTTCATGAGCCTCTCGACCCGCCATTGCCACCGCCACCCTTCCTCCCCACCGCTCATCTCGCGCCGCACCAGGGTTTGCACCAGCCGATGGACTTTCACCTGCCGCTCGCTCGTCGACTCCTCCTGCACGGGCGTCAACAGGCCGAGTTTCACCAGGTGGCGCACCAGCTCCTTCCACGGGTCGCCCCATTTGGTTGGTGTCGCCAAAGCGGAGAAGTCCTCCGTCAACAGCGTCTTGAGCCACGGCAACGGCACGTTATCCGGCGGAAGGAACGCCGCGTAGTCCATCGCCCGGCGTTGCATGGGGGTGAGCGAAGCCAGCGTCGGACCGAGGACCGCCGCGAGTCGCTTCTCGTGGTTGTGCCGACGTAGCACCACGTCCGTCTGTTCCGCCAGCACGTCTAGGTCGTCCAGCCCCAGACCATCCGCCACAATCGCGTATGTCGCCGACGGGGTGACTGCCAGCTTCGCCGCCACCAGTTCGATGGCGAGTGCGAAGCCGCCGAGCTTCGCCACGATCTGCCCGGCGGCAGCCTCCTCCGCCCCGTCCGCGAACGGCCGATACTTCTCCATCAACGCCAGCGCATCCGCCGGCTTCAACTCCCCGAGTACCAGCGCCTTCACCCCGAGCGTGGCCACGTTCCGCGTGGTCGCCAGCAGGTGCAGGCTCGGCCCCAGCACGGTCAGCAGGTCGGTCTCCTGCGGGCGGAGCAGGTCGGTGTGGCTCACGTTGTCCAGCACCAGCAGCACGCTGCCGAGGGTGTCGAGCCGCTGCTTCAGGCATCGCTTGATGGCGGCGAACAGGTGGTCCGGGTGCTTCCGCTCGTCGTCGGTGATGTGCGGCTGGAACGGCGGGGCGGAGCCGAGGGCGATGTTCACGGCCGTCTGAAGGCTGGTCTGGTACTCGCACTTCACCTCGAACCGACCGCCGGGGTAGACCCCCGCGAAGGCGTGGGCGTAGGTGTACGCCAATTCTGTTTTGCCGATGCCGCCGAGGCCGTGAATGCCGGCGATCACCCCCGCCCGGTTGTCGGTCAGCAGAGTGCGGAGTTCGACCAACTCGTCCAGCCGGCCGGAGAACCGCGGGTTGTACGGCGGCACGGTGTTCGCGCTGGCGTCGGCCCGCTTCGCCTCTTGCACGCGGGCATCCAGGTGTTCGGCCAGTTTCCGCAGGGTGGCTTGCGTGTCGGCCGACTGGAACGCCTTCAGCCCCTCGTTACGGAACGGCTTCACCAGGTCGAGCCGCTGGCGGCGGCGGAACTCTTTCGCCATCGCCCCCAGGTCGGCGGCCAACCGGTCCACGCTCGGCACGGCACACAGTTCGCCCACCTTCGCGGCCATCTCGTGTTCCGTCAGTTTCGGCTTGCCGTACAGCCCCGGCACCTCCACGAAATAGATCGGGCTGGCCCCCTCCGCCAGGATGTGTAGAGCGATCTCCTGCTCCACCCACGCCCGCCACTCGCGGCGGCACACGTCGCTGGCGAGGTAATTCGGCGACAGGAACGCCAGGAAGAACCGCGAGCGGGCGATGCCCTTGGCGAAGATCTCGGCGTGCCAGTGGGAGAAGTGCGGGATGCGGTCGCGGTCGAGGAAGTACGTCAGCGTCCGGCCGCCGCTGAACCGGCGGTGCTCCTCGACGAACGCGGCAACGAAGGCGTCCACCCAGCCGTCGCGGTTGTCGGCGCTCGCGTAGGAGACGAAGAAGTCGTACTCACGGGCAGGGGTCATGGGCAGGGCCGGACAGGGAGCGAACCGGCGACATGGTACACCGCCGCCCGCGGTCACCCGAGAATCCACCCTACCACCTAGCCGCGAGCGCCTTGTCCTTGTCCGCGTACACCCGCAGGTTGAACAGGTTTTGCAGGTCGCCCATCATGTGCGCCAACTCGGGGCGGGCGCGGCACAGGGCCATCGTCCCGCCCGACTTCTTCAGCCACTGGCTCAGGTCGGCGAACAAGCTCACCGCCGCCGACGACATCCGCCGCACGTTCTTCAGGTCCAACAGCACCCGCAAGTTCTTCGCGTTCAGGTTCTCCAGAAACTCCTTCTTCAGGTGCGCCAGCTCGGCCGGCTCCACCAGGTACACGTCGTTGATGCGGACGATGGTGACCGCCCCGTCGCGGGCGATCCGCAGGCGGCCCCGCACCACCCCCTTCATGGCCGACGCCTTGTTCAGGATGGCATTCGCCGCCGCCGCCGCACTGTCGTGCTCGGTCTCGCCCTCCTTCATCGCCGCCTCGATCTCGTCGAACGCCGACTGCCGCGGCCCCGTGTCCTCGTCGAGCGTCTTCAGCGCCCACTCCTCCAGGTCGCGTTGCGACAGTTGCTTCTCGCTGAACGTGATGCGGAACTCGAGCGGGCCGGTGGCGATCATGTCGTTCTTGTGCAGCGGCCACTCCTCGCTGCTCGGCAACTCCGACCCGTTCACCGTCGTCGGCAGCCCGCTGCCCAGGTCGCGGACGAACACCTTCCGCCCGCGGGTGACGAACGCGCAGTGCTGCTCGCCCAACTGTGGGTGCTGTGCCCGCAGTTGGCACGTCTTGCCCGTGCCGATGACGAACAGGTCCACGGTGATGGGAATGGGCAGGCCGCGGTGCTTGCCCTTGGCCACGATCAGGTAGAATCGCATGTCGCCACCCCAGGCGGGAGAATGACGGGGCCGGCTGGAAGAGTAATAAGCTGATGAAATCGTACCCCACGCGGCGGACGCTCGCAAGCCGACCCGCGACAACGCGACGGGTGTGCCACGGGAAGTCGGCAGCGGTATCGGGTGTGGGATGGCGACTGACGCCGCTTCAGAGGAGTTGCCATGCCGACGGGGACGTTACGGGTTTCGCCCGGCGAAGGGGAACCGCCCCCGCGTTCCGCGGGGTTGCGCAACCATACCGGATGGGGGGGGGGGACTGAACACCACTGTGACGAATTCAACACACCATGTTGCTTATCGCACCTCCAGGAGAATAGTATGCTCCAACTTGAATGGAGTTAATCCAAACTCGGTCTCAGCAATTGACTTCGGATGCACCTCGTAAATGAGACGAAGTTCATACTTTCCGTTGTCGATTTCTGTATGTGGCAACTCATACCTCACAAATACCGATTCGCCGGGCTTCAGAGTTCGGACTTGTTCTTTCTTGAATCGTGGACGCTGGGGTTCAATTTCGCCTTTCTTGACAGGTTTTCCGTCAAGAAGCAGCCTGCCCCCAAGATTGCAGAGAGAGTCGCTGCTAGAAGATTCGACTGCATAAACTAAGTCGTTCTTCGTTGGATTCGCAAGTGCAATGTCTACAAAGAACGGCGACTTGCCCGTTATCACTTGGGCCGACGCGAGACGAGGCGTGTCCTGATCGGTCGCAACCGTAACTGGACCCTGCACTCGGTTTTTCTGGTTGGAGGGCGTGTCACATCCGAGAAGGACGGTGCCAATTGATACCACGACCAACACACGAATCGCATATCTCATTGGAAGACACCTTGGTTTGAGAATTATAAGATTATCTATCAACGGATTCCTTGCTTGTCAGGTCAATCTGAGCAATCACATTGTCACTGTATATGATCGAAAGGTCTATTCTCGACTGTACCTCACCTCGCATCATCAGGTATTTCAGGTCGAGTGGCCCCTCAATTCCGTCCGTGGGATCGGGGTTATTTTCATGCTCTTCAGTGGTCATAAACCCAGTCGCACCTTTGGCATCAATAATTGTGTGAGTCAGTTCGTGAGCGGTAGTTTTTGCAGTTAAGGGTAGGAAATCAGAACCAAGCGATGCGGCCCTTAACGCATTTACGAAGACGAAGCTTCCGCTCTCGAACGTCACCCCAAGCCAGGCGCGAACAGTAATGTTACCAGTATACATCAGGTGCACGAATTCGCTCAGCCAGTCGCTGTTCTGGTGGGCACGACTCCACTTCACGGCGTCGTTGTCATTCGCAAACGCCTTAAACGCGGCGCTGGGCTCGTCGACAACCCAGTAGACCCGAATCCCAGCCCCCTTCGTCGCGTCGCTAAACCCTTTGGAGACCGTTTCAAGTACGGTGGTGAGGCCTGCGGCGTTGGGCATGGCTGCCACATTCGCCTGCGGCATCGCATCCACTTGGAGCAGCAGTTCCTTGAACGCTGGACTCAGTCGCTTGTGACCGGCCGCGTGACCGTTCTGGCCCGCCCCGTCGAACCCTCCGCCGTCGAGGATGAAACCGCGATACTCCTCCCACACCGTCATCGAGTCGCCTGTCCCCTTGTGAGCGGGAAGGTTTCGCCCGCCGTCGCCGTTGTTGACCCCGTCCGCGTCGGGTTGTTCCCAGGTCGGATTGCTTCCTCTGCCCGAAAACACGTCGAGTACCTTTACGTTCTGAAACTCCATGGTGTACTGTGTTTGGTACTCTGCAACTGCTTTTTCCTCCCACCCGTCTTGAAGGAAGTCATCGTCCGAATCCCTGACCACCTGCTTCCGCGAGAAGCCTCTGGAGAACTGATTCGTGTCCGTGACACCTACCTGGATCGACCCTTTCGCGGCGTAATCTCGCACGTAGAAGTTGAGCCACGAACGGTTTCCAACGACACTGCCTTGGTCCGGTGTGCTGCCGGTGTCCCTGTTTTTCGTGCTGTCGAAACTGATCTCATCAGCCGCGAACCAACCGTCTCCCGGATCCGCTTGGTTCCCTGTGTACCCTCTCTCTGCCGTCAGGCCTAAAAGAATGCCATCCACCTTACTAACTCCGACGTTCGTTCCGAGGCCGTTGAGAACCGCGTGCAATGGTTGCGGCTTGAACGGCGTCAGGGCACTGAACGCGCCCGACGACAACATCGGGGTCGTGCCTTTGTAGCCGGGCATATAGTCCTTGAACCCGTCCGACGCGCTTTCGGTCTTGGTGTCGTCGTCAACGTCCAGTTCGAATTCTGAGACAAGCACCTTCATCTTGTCGGCAGCCGGAGTGCCGTTATCTCCAAACCCAGAACCTGCTGCGGCCACTTCGTCCAGCGACAGGTACGCCGCGCCGGTGTGCAGCCCTTCGATGAACACTGAACTCGGAATTTGTCCTTGCCCGACCACGAACTCTTGTGGGCCACTCAGCAGTCCCGTCCGCTCTCGCGTTGACCACAGCCGCATCGCCGAGGTGTCACCCGTCACCGAGAGGCGTACTGTTCGCCCGTACATTCCGGACGGGATGTTCAGTTTCACCTCGGCCAAGTCGTCCTCGCCGACGACTGCACCCGCTGCGAGGTGGTCCATGACCAGATCGGCGTCGTCGTCATCGTTGTTGACGAAGACGATTTTGCCCAGGCTGTCGTCCTCAACGGCGTCGTCGGCGGCGTTCATCGCGCCGTCCACGATGGTGTCCGCGGTCAGGTTGAGAGCCGTGTTCGCGGTGACGTTGACGAACACCGTCTTGCTGCCGGTCTTCGGGCCACCGCTGCCGGTGTTGCCCAAGTCGTTGACCGAGACGACCAGCGTGATCTCGTTCTGGGGCACGGCCGGGGCAACGTACTGTAGGCCGTTGAGGGCCGCGTTCACATCCGCCAATTTGCCGGTGAACGTCACCGCCGCGTCGTTCACCCCGTCCCCGTTTGTGAACGTCAGGCCCGTGTGGCGGCTCAGTGTCACGGCCCCGGCCGAGACGACAAGGCTGACGGAGATTTCTGCCCCACCCGCATCGACATCGCTGACCTTGATCGGGTCCGGCTCGGCGAAGAGCAAAGTGCTGCCTTGATACACTTGCTTGAACACGGGAGCCGTGACGACCGGCGGGTCGTTCACCTCGCCGAGTTCCGTGATCGTTGCCGTTCGCTGTCCGGGTGTGCCGACGGTGTACTCGTCACCGGGTGACAGCACGAGTTCTGCCGACTCAGTCTCTTCCGGGAGTTCATCGTCGGCGACGAGAAGTACGACGGTCGTCGTCAGTTCGCCGGGTGCGAAGGTGGCGGTGAACGAGTACGGCGTGGTGTAATCGGTTCCCGGCGTGGCCGTC
>JANNVG010000889.1:0-1541 GCA_031414395.1 Fimbriiglobus sp. | reverse complement strand
GGCGAAGCGCCGGCTCGCCCGCCCTACCACTTCGGTCCGGCACCGTGCGAGAGACCCGCCCATGAGCCAGCAGACGTACCCGGTGGCGTGCGCGTGCGGGAAGGTCCACTGGACGCCGGCCGGGTACGCCGGGTCGAAGTTCGCGTGCCACTGCGGGAAGGCGGTGGAGGTGCCGACGCTGAGCGAGCTGCGGAAGTCGGTGTGCCGGACGCCGAGTGGTACTCGCGATACCGCGGTCTCACACACCTTCGACGCCGAACTCGATATCGGCAGCCGGTTGCGCCGCGGCACCTTGCCCGTCGAATCGGCCTGCGTGATGTGCCAGGAGCCGACGACGAACGCGGTGCCGGTGTCGGTGGTGTGCGAGCGGCAGCGCGAGAGTGCGATCGGCTGGCTGTGGTTCGTTTTGCTATGCCCCCCACTCATGCCGATCGGCCTGATCATTCTCGTGGTGCGGAGTCATCAAGGGACCGGGCGAGACGTGGCGTTCCACCTGCCGGTGCGGGTGTGCGAAGAGTGCCAGTCGGCCGTCTTCACCGAAGACGGGGCGAACGAGGCCCTGCGGGCAACACCGCTGTACGCGCGGCTGATGCAGCAGTACCCGGAGACCGTCGTGACCTCGGCCGGCACGACCCAAAGCCCTCCGGCACCGGGGGCGATGTACCGACAGCAGGAGCGGCGGTTGATCGCGCGCAGCGTCGGCGCGGTCGCCGGTGTCTTCACGTTCTTCGGCGCGTGGACCGCGGGTTGGGCGGCGGTCGAGTTGGCCCTGACCCCCGCCCAGAACGCCGGATGGGAGGGGTGGATTCGGTGCGGTGTCTTCGTCATCGCGGCGGCGGTGGGTGTGCTCGCCGGCGTCGGCCTCGCCCGCATCACCGCCGGCGTTCACCGGCACTTCTGGCCCGACCCGGCGGCCGAGTGACGACCCGCTTCCACACCAATACCCTTCCGGACAAAAACCCATGAGCCAGCAGACGTATCCGGTGGCGTGCGCGTGCGGGACGGTCCACGACGTGACCGGCGGACAAGCCGGCAGCTCGTTCCCGTGCGGGTGCGGGCAGGCGGTCGAAGTGCCGACTCTGGGGGCGCTCAAGCGGTCAGTCGGCGAGTCGTCGGTGTCGGCCGATTGGGAGATCGAACACCGGCTCGCGGACGGGTCGCTGCCGGACGAGGACGAGTGCGTCCTGTGCGATCTGCCGACGGCCGACACGCTGCCGGTGAGCGTGGTGTGCGAACGGAGCGAGGTGAGGTCGGACATCAAGTGGTGGTACTGGTTGTTCTTGCCGCTGGGTTTGTGGTTCGTCATCGGCATGCTCGTAGCCAAGTTGAACGACCGCAAACGACAACTCGGCCGCGACGTGGCGTTCCGCCTGCCGGTGCGGGTGTGCGAGTCGTGCCGGCCGAAGGTGCGGACGGCGGAGGAGGCCCGCGACGCCCTGCAGCAGAGCGAGCTGTACGCCCGCCTGCTGGCCAAGTACCCGCATGCCGCGGTCAAGCCAGAGCACTGAGCAGCGGGCCGGCGAACGGCGCGAAGTGGGTCC
>JANNVG010000888.1:0-2470 GCA_031414395.1 Fimbriiglobus sp. | reverse complement strand
GAGCGAGCAGAGCACTTCCGTCGCGTCGGTCGCCGCGACGTACTCTCGAACCTCCGCACTCGCGTCACTCCGTTCACGACTTCGTCATCCGCAATTCTCATCACTTGCGACAGCGGCGGCGGCAGATTACTCTCAGTACCTCTCCCCACCGCCCAGAGTCCCCCTCCCATGCCCAGGGTGAAAGCGCTGCTCGATTGCCTCGCGCTGGCCGTGTGCGATAAAGGCCGCAAGGCCCTGTTCGGCACCGTCCGGTTCGGCGACGTGATTCAAGACGTGGCCAAGGCCACCCTCGACAACACGCACAAGGAGCTGCCCACCGCCGACCTGCGGAAGGCCATCTCCGAGATGGTGTCGTTGTCGGCCGCCCAGTACGCCGAGCGGGTGCGCGTCACCCTCGACGGGCTGGCACGGGTGCAGGCCATCCCGTTCAAGGCGGAGTTGGCCGACTACCTGTCGCACGTGCCGTCGTTCGCCCGGCGGTTCCTCATGCGGCCGTCCGACCCGACCGGCAAGAGCGTGCCCGAGGCGCTCACCTTCTTCAAGTCGGACGAACTGCTGCCCATGCTGCCCCCGCACCGCCCCAAGCTGGGCGTCGGCCGCGAGCCGGCCGGGCTGGACAACTGGAAGCTGCGGGAGTTGATCGGCGTGGGGGAGACGTCCGAGACGTGGCTGGTGGAAGACGCGACCGAGCCGGGCACGCGGGCGGCCATTAAGTTCGTGGTGGACGGCGAGGCGAAGAAGGCGATCGCCGAGCACCAGGAGCTGTTCCACGACGCCTTCAAGCTGAACGAGGACGCCGGCATCGTCCCGCTCACGTCGGTGTACCTGGAGACCGACCCGCCGGGGTTGCAGTCGGCGTTCATCCCAGGGTACGACCTGGCCTCGCTCATGTGGGACTGGAAGTGGAAGTACCCGACGCCCAAGCCGGAGGCGGCACTCAAGCTGATGCGGCGGCTGTGCGACATCCTCGCCCTCGCGCACGCCAAAGGCGTTGTTCACCGCGACCTGAAGCCGAGCAACGTGCGACTGCACCCGACCGAGGGGGGCAAGTTCACCCTGTGGGTGTCCGACTTCGGGTGGGGGCAGATCTCGTCCGCCCGCTCGCTGCTGTTGTCGAAGAACAGCACCCCCCGCGGGGAGCAGCAGTGGCTGTCCCTCCGCGGCGCGCACTCGCCCCTGTACGCCAGCCCGCAGCAGATGAAGAAAGACCCGCCCGACCCGCGGGACGACGTGTACGCGCTCGGCATGATCTGGTTCCAACTGCTGCACCGCAACCCGCACGCCCCGGCCCCGGTGGGCACCGAGTGGGCCGAGGACATGCGGCCGTATGGCGTGACCGACTCGCAGGCGCGGCTGCTCACCGCCTGCCTGGCCACCCGCCCGGACAAGCGGCCGAAGAACACCCGCGAGCTGTCCGAGTACCTCGCCCAGGTGACGGTCGAGCGGCCGACCGGGGCCGACACGGACGGGTCCAAGCTGCTGCCGCTGAAGGGGCACTCGGCCACGCTGAAGGCGGCGTTCGACCAGGCGCTCGCGGCCAGCAAGGCGGCCGCCCCGGTGGTGTCCGCGGCCGTGCCGGGGTTCGGCGGGCTGCCCCGCATGGTGACCAACTCGGCCGGCATGACGTTCACCCTCATCCCGCCGGGGCGGTTCCAGATGGGGTCGCCGGACGGCGAGTCGGGCCGCCGCAACCACGAGGGGCCGACGCACGCCGTCGCCGTCCGCAAGCCGATTTACATGAGCATCTACCCGGTCACGCAGGCGCACTTCGAGCGGGTGATGGGGCGGACGCCGGCCACCTTCAACCGCGGGCACGGGGGCGGGCCGGACCACCCGGTCGAGATGGTGAGCTGGGAGGACGCCGCCCGCTTCGCCGACATGCTCGGCCGGCTGCCCGACGAGGAGGGGAACGCGCGGACGTACCGCCTGCCGACCGAGGCCGAGTGGGAGTACGCCTGCCGCGCGGGCACCACCACCGCGTACAACTGCGGCGACAAACTGACGGCGAAGGACGCGCACTTCGCCTCGCCGGGGGCGTTCGGCAAGAGCGGTGGTCAGGGGCACACGGCGGCCGTCGGCAAGCTGCCGGCCAACCCGTTCGGCCTGTACGACATGCACGGCAACGTGCAGGAGTGGGTGAGCGACTGGTTCGACGAGTACTACTACCACGAAGGCCCGCCGGACGACCCGCAGGGGCCGGAGCACGGCACCATGAAGGTGGTGCGGGGCGGGTGTTGGACCGCCTTTTCGAGCGACTGCCGGTCGGCCGCCCGCCGCGGCCACCCGCCCGCCGCCCCGAACAACACCATCGGCTTCCGCGTCGTGCTGGTGGTGAGCTGAGAAAGTCGCCGCACGCTCTGGTAGGGCGGGTCGAGCGGCCGGCGACCGCAACCACTCCTCCGTGCCTTGAGGCGGCTGACCCACACCCACAGCACGGCCGCGACGCCCCGCCGTGCTTGACCGCGGCGGG
>JANNVG010000887.1:0-2645 GCA_031414395.1 Fimbriiglobus sp. | reverse complement strand
GCTGATGGGGGTGGTGCAATAATCGGTGGTCCTTGGCGAACCGGGCCCGAATGGGCCGTGGGTGCGAAAAAATGCGTTTCCCACCCAGGTCCATTGCGGGCCGGGTTCGCCCAGAACATGCCGTCACGCCTTGAACACCTTCGCCGGCTCGAACCCCTTGCCCAGCACCTTCGTGGCGTCCACGCCCAGCCACTCGTTCAGCACGGCGGCGTACACGGTGCGGAAGTCGGTGTGGTGTTTCAGGTTGCCGTCTTCCAGTTTGGTCAGGCTCGGGTGGTCGCCCACGATGCCGGCGTTCACACGCCCGCCGACCAGGAAGAGCGGTGCCCCACTGCCGTGGTCGGTGCCCTTGCTGCCGTTCTCCTTCGCCCGCCGGCCGAACTCGCTGAACGTCATCACGCACACCCGCTCGCCGTGCCCGCGGGCGGCCACGTCGCGGTAGAAGGCGGCGATGGCGTCGCTCACCGTGCCGAGCAGGTTGGCGTGCCCGCCGGTCGCCCCGCCCTGGCCGGCGTGCGTGTCGAACCCGTCGAGGGACACGTAGAACAGCCGCGCGCCGACGCCCGCGTCGATGAGTTGTGCGGTCAACTTCAGCCGGTTCGCCAAGGGGGTGGTCGGGTACGTCACCTTCGGCGTGTAGGTCTTGCCGATGCTGGCCAGCTTCTCGGTGCTGGCGTAAGTGGTCGTCGCCGTGCGGCGGACGAAGTCGAGCAGATCGGGGGAAGCACCCCCGACCTTGCGGTCGGGGTTCGCCGTTCCACTCACGCTCTCGATCAGCCTCTTCTGCTTCGCCTGTTCGGCCGGGTCGGCGGCGGCCACTTTCAGTTGGAAGTCTTCCAGGCTGGTGATGCTGGGGATGCGGGCGGGTGCGCCGGTGAGGGCGAGCGGGGCGGACTCCTTCGTGCTGTCGGCCAGGTGGAAGCCGGGCACCGCCTGAGTCTTGAACGCCTTGCCCAGCCACCCCTCGGTGAGGCTCTTGTCGGTGCTCGCGGCGTGCCAGATGTCCATGCTGCGGAAGTGCGACTGGTCCGGGTTCGGGTAGCCGACGCCTTGCACCACGCACAGCGCCTTGTCGTCGTGCAGCTTGGCGAACTCGCCCATGCTCGGGTGCAGGCCGAGCGAGTCGGTCAGCTTCTTCACGTCGTCTTTCTTGATGGCGATGTTCGGCCGCAGCTTGGCGTACTCGGCGTCGGCGAACGGGATGACGGTGTTCAGCCCGTCGTTCCCGCCGGTCAGTTGCACCACCACCAGGATGGTGTCCTTCGCGCCGGGTTTGTCGGACGTGGGGGCGGCGAGGGCGGTGTTGCCGAGGAAGGTGGGAACAGTCGCGCCGAAGCCGAGCAGGGCGGAAGTGCGGAGGAAGTCGCGGCGGTCGGTCATGGGAGTGGCTCCGGGCACACGCGGGGGTTGCCGAGTGTACCCGGAGCGGCGGGGAAGGGTTTCAACGGCGGGCGATCACCTCATCAACTTGAGGTCCCCAAGTTTCAGCTCCCACGGCTGGTTGGCCTTCGGCTGCGTGAACTTGTCGTACCGACAGGTGAAGGTGACGGGATCGCCCACCTTCAACCTCTTGATGTTGGCGGACGATCCGCCGAACGCGACGATCCCCTCCACGGTGATGGTTTTCGTCGTGGCCGGCGGCTGCGTGCCCCTCACGTACACGAAGTTGCCGTACTTGTTGTCCACCTGCGTGAGCGTGCCCGTCACCTGGATGAGCTTGCCCTGGTACTTCTTCGCGGCGGCGGTGGCGTCCTTATCGAACTCGGCGGCCAGCGCCTCGCCGGTGGTGGTGAAATCCGGAGTCACCGCCGACGGTTGTGGAGTCGTCGACAGAGTCGGGTTCGGGCGGGGGGTGGTCGGGGTGGTGCCGGGGTTCGGGTTCGGCCCGCCCGTCCCCGGCAGGGTGAGGAACTCGGTGGACACGCCGTCGATCAGGCCCATCACCCCGAGTGCCGTGCCGCCGGGGGCACCGGGCTGGCCGCTGAACCCGACCAGCACCTTGTCCGCTCCTTTGGTCCACACGAACACCTGCCCGTTCCGCGTGGCCGCGTGCCACCGCTCGCCCGCGGTTCCCGGCCCGCCGGGCAGCCCGGCCAGCACTTCGTCGGTGGCGAATCGGTTGCTCGCCTTCCCCGGCCCGCCCAGCACCGCGTCCACCTCCCGTTGGGTCATCCCCGCCCGCACCTTGTTGATCGTCTGCTTGCTCAGCCCGTCACCGTGCTCCTCAGGCTCGGTGCCGAACGCCGCCATGCGACTCGACCCAAGGGCCTGGAGGTTGTCGCTGGCCGGCTTGAGCACGAAGAAATACACCCCGGCGCACCCGCCGCCGCACAGCAGCAGCACCCCGCCGACGATGCCCAGGATGATCGGCAGCGCCTTGCTCTTCTTCTTCGGCTCGTCGTCGTCGTCGCGGCGGCGGCGCTTGCCCTTCGGCTTCTCGTCGTCGTCGGCGGCCCCGCGCTTGCCCTTCGGCGTTTCATCGTCGTCGCTGGCCCCTCGCTTGCGCTTCGGGCTAACGGGTTCGTCGTCGTCGCTGGCCCCTCGCTTGCGCTTCGGGCTAACGGGTTCGTCGTCGTCGCTGGCCCCTCGCTTGCGCGTCGGGCTAACGGGTTCGTCGTCGTCGCAGGCCCCTCGCTAGCCCGTCG
>JANNVG010000886.1:0-3001 GCA_031414395.1 Fimbriiglobus sp. | reverse complement strand
GCTCTGCTCGCTCCGCGAGCGGGATTCAACAGACCGCTCGCGGAGCGAGCAGAGCACTTCAAACGGCTCGCCGGCCCCTGTGCCCTCACTCCCACCCGCCGCCACTCTTGCGGGTGGACTTCTTCGTCGCCTGCTTCTTCTTGTCGTCCAGCCGGCGGCGCTGGCTGCCCTTGGTCGGCTTCGTCTTCTTCCGCGGCTTGGGCGGGGTGAGCGCCGCCCGCACCATGGCGGCCAGCTTCTCCTCGCACCGCTGGCGGTTCCGCTCCTGGTCGCGGTACTCCTGCGACGTGACCAGGAGCTCGCCCTCGGTCGTGTGGTGCGACGGGTGCGCCACCCGCAGGCGGGCTTTCGCCTCCGGCGAGAGGGCCGCGCTCGCCGCCACCGCCCACCGCAGTGTCGCCTTGCTCGCCACCTTGTTCACGTTCTGCCCGCCGGGGCCGCCGCTCCGCGCGTACTCCCACCGCAGTTCGTCGTCGGGGATGCTCACGCTCTCGGTCACGGCGATCATTTCGGCACCGGGTTCGGCGGCAGGGTGATCTTCAGCAGTCCGATCCGCGTGTGTTCGGTCGGCTGGCCGACCCGCGCCGGGTACACCCACTCCGGCACCGAGCCGACCGGCGGGTCGCGGTAGTAGCTCACCGCCGCCTTGTGCCGGTCGCTGCCGAAGTCGGGCGTCTCCGGCTGGCCGTTCTTGAACTCCAGCACGATGAACACCACCCGCTGCGCGGGCACCGGGGGGTCGGGCGGAATGGCCGTCGTCGCCCGGCCGGAGAAGAACTGGCACCACTGGTAGTGGTCGATCACCACCACGCCGGCCTTCTGGTCGTCCGGCAGGGCGTCGATCTCTGCCCGCAGCGCGGCCCCGGCCAGCTTGTGCCCGCTGCGGTCGTCGTGAAGGCGGGTGTTGAGAACCGGCACCGCGCCGAGCGCCACCATGACCGCGCACACCACCCACGGCCACCACTCCCCGTCCAACACCCGCCCCAGCCCGCGCCACCCCAGCCGCCGCGCCACCCCCGCGCACAGGGCGAACCCGGTCGGCAGCCCGCCGGCCGCGAACAGCACGCCCACGGCCACCACCGGCAGCAGGTGCCGCTCCGACACATACCCCTTGCGGTAGCCGAGCACCAGCACCACCGCCAGTTGCCCGGCGGCATACAAGACGGGCAGCCAGAACCGCGGGTCGCGCCACACCCGCGGCACGCACACCAGCAGCCCGACGACGGCGTAAATGGCGACCCCGTAGTGCCCCACCTTCCACCACTCTTTGGCGGTGGTCAGGAACGTGTGCAACTCTTTGGGGTCCGGGATGGTCTCGGCGAACAGCCCCACGCCTCCCACGGGCACGCCCGCGCCCGTCGCGTTCGCCCCCTCGATCATCGCCGGCTTGTTGGTGAACTTGCCGATGGTGGCCACGTACGGGCCGGCCGGCACGGCGAACCCGACGGCCACCGCCAGCAGCGCGCCGAGCGTGCGCGGCACCCCCGCCTTGCCGACTCGCGGCAGCAGGGTGACGAGTGTGGCCAGCGGGAGGATCGCCCCCTCCGGCCGCACCAGGTACGCCAGCCCGGACAGCAGCCCGCACGCCAGCAGCCACGGCCACGCCCGCGCGCGGTCCATCGCCCGCACCCGGCACGAGATGGCCGACATGGCGAACAGCAGGAACAGGCCGTCGCTCAGCCCGTCGGCGGTGTCGCGGGCGAACACGGGCAGGAACTGGAGCAGCAGGGCCGCCCAGAAGCCGGCGGGGCGGCTGAACAGGCGGCGGCCCAGGCGGTACACGGGGACGACCAGCAGCACGCCGGCGACCGAGCTGGCCACCTGAGCGGCGAGCAGGATGTGTTCGGTGGCTTGGAGGCCGCTCGTCGGGATCAGCCGGCTGGCGGCCAGCACCGCCAGCGGGTAGCCCGGCGGGTGCGCCTCGTCTCTCAGCAGGTCGGCCCACGGGCGGCCGTCGCCGAGGGCGAGGGCGTAGCGGGCGAACCCCATGCTGTCGCGGGCGGTGACGGCCGTGTTCGCCACCAGCCACCAGTGGACGGCCGCGGCCACGGCCAGCAGCGCGAGGATCCGCCAGCCGTCGGAACCCGACGAGGGGGGAGGCGGGGGGGCGGCGGGCGGGGCGGAAGACATTCGGGGGACCATGCAAGCTCGACGGGCCGGCGAGCGGGAATGGTAGGATACGTCCGCCCGCACCGTCAAGACGCACTGCCGGCGCCGGAATGCGTGGAATTGGCGAATCCCTTTCCGCCCGCGTCCTTCCTTTCGCCCGCCGCGGTTGCTACGCTGACACTCGGACTCGGCCTCGCCCGCCCGTCTCCACTTCGCCCACTCCCGTTCGCCCACGGAGGCACTGGCATGGGTGCCAACTCGCCGGCCAGTACCCGCATCACGCTCCTGCACCGGCTGAACGAGAAGCCGGACGACCAGACGTGCTGGGCCGAATTCGTGGCCGTGTACGGCCCGGCCATCCACCAGTGGTGCCACCACTGGGGCCTGCAAGAGACCGACGCCCAGGACGTGACCCAGAACGTGCTGTTTCGTCTGACCACCCGCCTGCCCAACTTCAAGTACGACCGCACCAAGAGCTTCCGCGGGTGGCTGAAGACGCTCACCCACCACGCCTGGCACGACTTCATCACCGAGGCCGGCTACCGCCACACCCGCGGCAGCGGCGACTCGCGGGTGAGCGACCAGTTGCACTCGGCCGAGGCCAAGCAGGACTTGTCCGCGCGGGTGGAAGCGGCGTTCGACAAGGAGTTGTTGGAGATCGCCGTCGACCGGGTGAAGGCGCGGGTGGCGGCGGCCACGTGGCAGGCGTTCCAGATGGCCGCGTTCGACGACCTGCCGCCGCAGGAGGTGGCCGACCAACTGGGCATGAGGGTGTCGCAGGTGTACCTGGCCAAGCACCGCGTGCAGAAGCTGCTGCAAGAGGAGATCGCCACCCTGGAGGCGGAAGAGGTGTAGCCGAAGACCTCACCCCCCGGCCCCCTCTCCATCATGG
>JANNVG010000885.1:0-4123 GCA_031414395.1 Fimbriiglobus sp. | reverse complement strand
CCAAGATGAGCGACAGTGGGAGTCTCGACGAGTGGGTGGAGTACCAGACGCTGGAGGAGGGGTGGAGCCTGCCGCGGGCGCTGCGGCTGAGCATCCCGCCGGTGTGGGACACCGAAGAAGACGTGTGGGGGAGCGAGGCCTTCCAACTGTTCACCTACTGCCGCCGCACCTACGGCAGCCTGTGCGCGTGGGACGGGCCGGCCGGCATCATCAGCACCGACGGCCGCACGCTCGTCGGCCTGGTGGACCGCATGGGCCTCCGCCCGGTGCGGTGGTGCTCGGACAAGCGCGGCTGGCTGTACATCGCCAGCGAGAGTGGCGTGTTCGGGCTGGACCAGGCGACCATCACGGCGAGCGGGCAACTGCAACCCGGCCAGATGATCGCGCAGGACACCGCCACCGGCGAGCGGCTGGACAGTCACCAAATCTTGAAGCGGGTGGTGGCCGAGGCGACCGCCGAACTCGGCGACGTTCACGAGCTGAACAAGCGGCACATCATCCAGAGCGAAGGGTTCGACCTGAACCGCCAGACCGAAGACGTGGTCGGCGCGGTGTTGAAAGAACAGAACTGGACGGTGGACCACCTGCTGCAAGCGGCCGGGTGGGACTTCGAGCGGGCGGTGTTCGTGAAGGACATGGCCAAGCTGAAGAAGGAGCCGCTGAGCAGCATGGGGCACGACCGCGTGCTGACCGTGTTCAGTCAGCACCACCCGACGCTGTTCAAGTATTGTCAGCAGACGTTCGCCGAAGTGACGAACCCGCCCATCGACCCGTACCGCGAGGGCGGGGCGATGTCGCTGGCGACGTACCTGGGCCGCGGGCCGCTCCGCGCCGGGCAGCCGCTGCCGGCCACGGGCGAGGACAACCTGCCCGTGAAGCAGATGGAGTTGCCGTCGCCCATCGTGAACGACGCGATGGTGGACGAGCTGCAACGCAACGAGGTGTTCGCCTACGCCACACTGGACGCCACGTTCCCGCTAAGCGGCGGGTCGGCGGCGCTCAAGGCGAACCTGGACAAGCTCCGCGCCGACGCCGAGAAGTTGATCCACGACGGCCACCACGCGCTGTGCATCTCCGACCGCCTGTCGTGCAAGAAAGGCATCGACCCGATCCCCAGCCTGATGGCACTCGGGGCGGTCCACACGCACCTGTGCCGCCAGGGTCTGCGGGACCGCTGCTCGCTCGTGGTGCAGGCCGGCGACATCCAGGAGGGGCACGACATCGCCGTGCTGGTGGCGTTCGGCGCCGACGCCGTTCACCCGTACCTGATGCTCCGCCTCATCCGCGACGGCATCACGTACAAGCACCCGGAGAGCAAACAAGACATCACCCTCTCCGCCCGCGACTGCCTGGAGGGGCTGTTCGAGGCGCTCGAAGACTCGCTCAAGAAGATCATCAGCAAGATGGGCATCACCACCATCGAGGGCTACCGCGGGGCGATGCTGTTCGAGGCGGTCGGGTTCGGCCCGGAGTTGATGGAGTACCTGGGCGACTTCCCCAGCCGCGTCGGCGGGCTGACGCTGCAAGACCTCGTGGACGACTGCGACTGGCGGGTGAAGCAGGCCGAGAAGATGCAAGTGCTCGGCCGCAACCGCGACTACCACGCCTACAACGCGAAGGTGCGGATGGCCCTGCGGGACGCGGTGAAGGAGATTCACCCCGAGACGCACGTGAACGACAACGGCGGGGAGATGGCGTACACCATCCCGCCGACGAGCGTGGACCCCGACGCGCCGCTGAAGCTGGGCACCAAGTTCGGCAAGTTCAGCAAGATGGTGGCCGACCGCCCGCCGACGGTGCTCCGCGACCTGTTCCGCATCGGTGAGACCGGCAACCCGGCGGTGAAGGTGGACGACGTGATGTCGGCCCTGGAGTTGGTGCGGAACCACTTCCGCGGGGCGGCGATGAGCCACGGGGCACTGTCGGGCAACTCGCACATGACGCTGGCCGCGGCGTTCAACGAACTGGGCGGCACCAGCAACAGCGGAGAAGGGGGCGAGTTCCGCTGGCGGAACGACGTGCCCGAGCGGTTCGTCGCCCCGTACTGGATCGGCGTGTTGGAGAAGCGGAAGCAGCAGCCCGCCGTGTACGCACTCGACGGCGACATCCGCAAGAGCCGCTTCCGCAGCCGCGTGCGGCAGGTGGCGAGCGGGCGGTTCGGCGTGGACGCCGAGTACCTCATCAACGCCGACGAGCTGCAAATCAAGATGGCCCAGGGGGCGAAGCCCGGCGAAGGCGGGCAACTCATGGGCAAGAAGGTGACGCGCGAGATCGCCGACATCCGGTTCGCCAAACCGGGCACCGACCTGATCTCGCCCCCGCCCCACCACGACATCTACAGCATCGAAGACTTGGCGCAGCTCATCTACGACCTGAAGACGGTGAAGCCGGGCGTGAAGGTGAGCGTGAAGCTGGTGGCCGTCGAGAACATCGGCACCATCGCCTGCGGAGTGGCGAAGGCCGGGGCCGACGTGATCGAGATCGACGGCATCGACGGCGGCACCGGAGCGGCGATGGTGAGCAGCAAGGAGCACGCCGGCCTGCCGAGCGAGATGGGGTTGGCCGAGGCGCACCAGGCGCTCGTGCTGAACGGCCTCCGCACGACGGTGAAGCTCCGCGTGGGCGGCGGCATCAAGACCGGGGCCGACGTGCTCAAGTACGCCCTGTTCGGGGCCGACGAGTTCGTGTTCGGTCAGGCGCTCATGGTGTCGGTCGGGTGCATCGTGTGCAAGAGTTGCCACATCCCCAACTGCCCGACGGGGATCACCAGCAACCAGGCCGAGTACAACGGCCACCCGGAGCACACGAAGGCGTACCTGCTGGCCGTCGCCGAAGAGGTGCGGGTGCTGCTCGCCGGGCTGGGCTTCACGCACATCTCGCAACTGACCGGCATGAGCGGGCTGCTGTCGAAGCGGACGGACGACGCCATCAGTGGGCGGATCAGCCGGGTCGATGTGAGTCGGTTCATCCGCCCCGACATGGCGCTCACCGGGCTGAACGACCGCTACCCGCAGGTGGCGTTCGGCTCCGCCGGGGTGTGCGACCTGGGCACCGCCCGCGGCACGCTGAACCAACGGGTGCTGGAAGCCGCCGAGGACGCCATCGACGCCGCCGCGGATGCCAGCCTCGTGTTCAAGATCCGCAACTCCGACCGCTCCGTCGGGGCGACGGTGTCCGGCCGCATCGCCAAGTTGTACGGCCGCGAGGGGCTGCCGCATGGCCGCAAGATCAAGGTCCGCTTCGACGGCGAGGCCGGCCAGAGCTTCGGCGTGTGGTGCGTGAACGGCCTGGACTTGGAGCTTCGCGGGTTCGCCCAGGACGGCGTGGCGAAGGGCATCTCCGGCGGGGTGGTGACGGTCACGCTCGACTACCGCGGCACCGACTACGGCACCGAACTGCTGAGCGTGGCCGGGAACAACGTGGCGTTCGGGGCGACCGACGGCAAGGTGTTCATCGGCGGGCGGGCGGGGCACCGGCTGGGCATCCGCAACAGCGGGGCGACGATCGTGGCGGAAGCGGCCGGCAAGTACGCCTGCGAATACATGACCCGCGGGCGGGTGCTGATCCTCGGCCCCATCGAGAACGAGATCGGCAGCGGCATGACGGGCGGGGAACTGTTCGTGTTCGACCCGCAGGGGCAGGTGCCGGGGAAGCTGCACAGCAAGAGCGTGACGTTCGGCGACGTGCCGCACCCGGACTACGAGTGGATCCACCCGATCATCGACGAGTACTACCGGCGGACGGCCAGCCGGCAGGCCGAGCACATCCTGCGGAACTGGTCCGACATCCGCCGCAGCCGGCGGTTGCGGAAGATCCTGCCGCTCGCCGTCGCCCGCTCGATGGAAGACTTCAAGACCGTGGGCACGAGTGCGGGGTGAGTCCGCCGGTTCCGGGTGAACCGCGGGTGTCAACCCGTGGGTGCATTCCACACCCAGGCGGCTGACGCCGCCGGTTCACCCGGAACCGGCGGGCTCACGCTCCCGGCTCGCCGTGTCACGTCAGCCACAGGTCGTGGCACGCCTTCTCGTAACTCACTTCCAAGTCGAGCGGGACGACCAGTTCGGCGGTCAGCCACTGTGGGAGGGTCGGCAACCGCTCGCCGACCGTCAGGGTGTGCGACCAC
>JANNVG010000884.1:0-13593 GCA_031414395.1 Fimbriiglobus sp. | reverse complement strand
GAACCGCACGCCGGCCCCTCCGGGGCGGGGATGAATGTGGCCCCCAACACCCAGGGCTTCCGCCCTGGGCTACATCCGACGGCCCCTTCGGGGCGTGCTTCTGGAACGGGTAACGTCTCCTCGTCTTCCGATACGACCGCTCCGCGAGTGGCTCCGGGAAAACCACTCGCGGAGCGAGTGGACCACATTCCGGCCGTCCGCACGATGACGCTTGCCGACCTGCAACGCCTGTGCGAGGAGTGCGGGTGCAACCCCGGCGACGAGGTGCATCTGCGTGACGCGCTCGCGCTGATGGGCGTGGTATACTACCGGAAGGGCGTGTTCGCCGACCGCATCATCGTCGATCAGGGCTGGGCGCTCGACGCCATCTACACCGTGTTCAAGCGGCACCACCCGCAGTTCCAGCGGAAGATCGACGAGCAGAAGGGGCGGTTCACCCGCGACGATTTGCACCTGTACTTCTGGGCCATCCACACCGAAGCCGACCAGCGGACGTTCCTCAGTTTCATGGAGCAGTGCGGCATCTGCTTCCGCACCGATCAGCGGCACGCGGCGGAGTACGACGGCTTCTACATCCTGCCCGACAAGCTCGACCGCTGGGGGCCGGAACACGAACTCCAGTACCGCCGACAGTTGGCCGACGCGAGCGGCACCGAGTTGACGGCCACGTTCACCCTGCTGCACGACGGCATCGCCCGCGGATTCCTGTCGAAGATCGGCTCCGTCGCCGGCGACCGCGCGACGTACTGGCGGTACGGCTGCCACTTCCACGACCGCGCCACCGGGTGCGAGGTGCTCATCCGCACCGACGGCAACACGATCCGCCTGCACGCCTGGGGCGACAAGTCGGCCGACGTGCTCCGCACGCTGGTGGAGGTGTTGGAGAAGCTGCCGTGCGGCAGCCCGCCCACGATTGAGTGGAGCGACCCGCCCGCCGAGCCGATCCGCATCGGCCGCGACGACCCGGACGAGAAGCCGGAGGAGCGGTTGCAGCCGAGCAAGTACCCATTGAAGAGCGTGTTCTTCTCGTACCGTCACCCGCACCCCGATCACCCCGGCTCCGACCGCGGCCGGCTGCTCCTCCGCCAACTCCGCGACCTCCTGACCCCGCAAGGCTGGACGGTGCTGCTCGACGAAGAGCGGTTGCAGGACGGGGATTCCATCTCCGAGTTCATCACCGACGTGCGGGAGTGCGGCTTCCTGGTGCCGGTGTTCTGCGGGCGATACCTTGATTCGCGGTACACGCTCAGCGAGTTGTTCACCTTCCGCCAGAAGTGGGGGCACGACGGTCAGGCGTTTGCCGACCGCACCGCCATCGTGGTGTTCCCGGAGAGCCGCATCAGCGACCCGATCCGGCGAGCCGAGTACGTCGAAGCGTGCCGGAGGATGGTTTCCGGGTATGGGTCGCCCGCCGGGACTTTAGCGCTCGCCCCGCAGGACTACGAGCAGGCGTACAACCTGAACAGTTGGGGCAATCAGTTGAGCCAAATCCTCGCCGCCCTGACCGACCGAATCCACACGCCCACCGCCGAAGCGGTCGCGGAGCGATTGAACCGGCAATACGAGCGGTTGCACCCGCCGCGGACGGGGCGAAGCGGGTGACTCATGTGTTCGCCGGAGGGGCCGCATTCGCCGTAAGTGCTTGGCCGGCATGGGTGGTTCTACGATTCGGGCATGGTTCCACGGATGGGTGGGGGGAGGTGGAAAGAACCATCCGCGCGGTTGGCCCCGTCTGCGCTCGTCGGGTAGGATGGCGGTTCCCGCTGCCGAGGGTCGCCCGTGAATCGGTCCGTCGCCGTCGTCGTGTTGCTGCTGCTGGCCGCCCCGCTGTTCGCCGACGACCCGCTGGCCAAGAAACTGGAAGCGGTCATGGACGGGCCGGAGTTCAAGCGGTCGCACTGGGGCGTGCTGGTGGCCGACGCCAAAACGGGCGAGGCGGTGTACGAGCGGAACGCGGACAAGCTGTTCGTGCTGGCGTCGTGCTCCAAGCTGTTCAGTTCGGCCGCGGTGCTGGCCGAGTTCGGCACCGCCTTCCAGTTCGACACGCCGGTGTACGCCCGCGGGGACGTGCAGAAGGGCGTGCTGCGTGGCGACCTCATCTTGCGGGCACAGGGCGACCCGTCGTTCGGCAGCCGCAACACGAAAGACGCCGGCAAGCTGGCGTACACCGACGTGGACCACAGCTACGCCAACGGCGGGCCGGCGGCACTGCCCGCCGACACCGACCCGCTGACGGCGTTCAACGAGTTGGCCGAGCAGGTGAAGGCGGCGGGCATTTCGGAGGTGGCCGGCGAGGTGCTGATCGACGACCGCCTGTTCGCCCGCACGCGGTGTACCGGCAGTGGCCCGGAAGTGCTGTCGGCGATGGTGGTGAACGACAACGTCATCGACCTCGTCATCACCCCCGGTGCGAAGGCGGGCGAGGCGGCGAAGGTGACGCACCGCCCGCAGACGGCCATGCTGACCATCGACATCGAGGTGAGCACGGGCGAGCCGCGGTCGGCGGCGGGGGTGCTGCTGACGCAAGTGGGGCCGGGGCAGTTCACCGTGCGGGGGAGCGTGCCGGCGGGCGGCAAGGCGGTGGTGCGGGCGCTGCCCATCGACGAGCCGACCGGGTTCGCCCGCGGGCTGTTCATCGAGGCGCTGCGGAAGGCGGGGGTGAAGGTGGCCGCCGCCATCGCCCGACCGGGCAACGCCGCCCTGCCGGCCGTCGCCGACTACCCGCAGTGGCAGCCGACCGCCGTGTTCACGTCCGCCCCGATGGGCGAGTTGCTGAAGGTGACGCTGAAGACGAGTAACAACCTGTACGCCACCGCGCTGCCGTGCCTGCTGGCGGCCAAGCACGGCAAGACGACGCAGGAGGACGGGCTGAAGGTGCAGCGGAAGCTGTTGAAGGGGCTGGGCGTGGAACTGGACGCGGTGTCGCTCGTCAGCGGGGCAGGGGGGAACGGCAACGACCTGGCCAGCCCGCGGGCGACGGTGCAACTGCTCCAGGGGCTACGGAAGCGGGACGACTGGGAGGCGTACCGCAGTTGGCTGCCGGTGATGGGCGAGGACGGCACGCTGAGCAAGGCGGTGGACAAGGACAGCCCGGCCTACGGCAGGGTGTCCGCCAAGACGGGCACGTTCGTGTTCGTGGACGCGCTGAACAGCCGCCCGCTGCTGAAGAGCAAGACGCTGGCCGGCGCGATGACGACCGCCGCCGGCCGCGAGCTGCTGTTCGCCGTGTTCGTGACCGACACCCCGCTCGAACCGAACGCCACCGCCGACAAGGTGGGCAAGGTGCTGGCGAACCTGTGCGAGATCGTCGTGAGCGACGGGAAGGAGTAAGCCGAGAGACAGGCTCGCCGCTCCGGGGTATACTGCCGGCAGTCTCGCCCTTCCGGAGGACTGCCGTGTTCCGCACCCGCCCCCTCGCCGCCCTTGCCCTCGCCCTCGTGCTGCTCGCCACCACCGCCGGTGTGGGGGACGACAAGCCGAAGGCCGATCCGAAGGTGGACCCGAAGCCGAAGCCGGACGCCAAAGCGGAAGTGATGAAGAAGAAGCTCGTGCTGTCTCAGAAGATCCTCGAAGGCTTGGCCCTCGAAGACTTCGACAAGGTGAAGACCGGGGCCGACGACCTGATCCTCGTCCGCCAGCAGGCGGCGTTCATGGTCGGCAAGACGGCCAAGTACGAGGTGTACGCCAACGACTTCCAGAAGCACCTGGAGGAGATTCAGAAGGCGGCCAAGAAGAAGAACGTGGAGGCCGCCGCCCTCGGGTACGTGGAGATGACCCTCACCTGCGTGCGGTGCCACCAGTACGTGCGGGACGAGAAGATCGGCGCCGCCCCGCTGCTGAAGCCGGACGTGCTGACGCAGAAGACGGACCGGTGAGGCCGGCTCAACCGGCCGCCGGCCACGGGTCGGTGGCCACCTCGCCGTCGTCGAAGCCCGTCTTCACGTCGGCGTTCTGCGGATACTGGATGACGACGAACACCAGGTCGGTGGTGCCGGTGTTCCGCCAGTCGCGGGCCACCTGCGGGCCGCACCGCACGCACGTGCCGGCGGCGAGCGGGATGACCTTCCCTTCCAGCAGCATCTCGCCGGTGCCGCTCAGGAACAGGTACAGTTCCTCGTTCACCTTGTGCCGGTGGCTGAACGGCATCTGCTGGCCCGGCACCATCGAGTTGACCGACACTTCCGCCCCTTGCAGTCCCATCGCCCCCTTCAGGAACTGGCAGCCCGGCCGGGTGAGGCCGAACTCCGGCTTGGCGAACGTGTGGCCCGCCCAACTGTCGGTCGGCCCGGCCTGGAAGACGCTGTAGTCGTGGGACACGGCGAACTCCGCGGGAGGAAGTGGGACGGCGGGCGATACCTGGGCCGAACACAAGGCTTACAACTTCCCGTCGAGACCCAACTGGTGGAAGTAGTGCGTCACCTTGTCCTGGTTTTCGAGTAGCCAGTCGATGCCCGGCTCGTTGTTCATCGCTTTCGTGATGACCTTGAGCGTGGCCTCGCGGTGGACGCGGAACAACTCGGCGTGGTTCACTTCGCCTTCCGGCACGTTCAGGATGCTCGGGTCGAGCCACACGCTGTAGATGATGCCGAGGTCGTTCGCCTTCGCTTTCGGAATCACGCCGGCCCGCACCGCGTCGAGCACCCCGTTCGCAATCCCCGCCTGCACGGTGCCCATCAGGATGCCGGTGTAGCGGGCGTCCTTCACAGTCACCTTGGACACCATGAGCGTGGCCGGCCGCACCTGCACGTCGCTGTTCAGGATGGCGAACACGCGGGTGTGCCCCTTCACCTGATCGCCGAGGAGCTGCGCGAACGCGGTCCCGAACGGCCCGTAGAACTCGCCGATGACGACCTCCGGCTCGGCACACAGGTAGTCGATGTCGCCTTCCACCAGCGCCTCGCCCGTCCGCAGGATGATGCGTTCAGACATCGCTCGCTCTCCGAATAGGTTGAGCGGACAGTGTACTCGGACCTCCTCCCCCGTCACCGAGGCTCGTCATGCTCCGCACTGTCGTCGCCCTGCTGCTCGCCGTCGCACCACTCCTGGCCGCCGACGCGAAACCCAACGTCGTCTGGATCGTCACCGAAGACTTCTCGCCGAACATGGGCTGCTACGGCGACCCGGACGCGATCACGCCGAACCTGGACGCCTTCGCCAAGCAGGGCGCCCGGTTCACGCGGGCGTTCAGTCACGCGCCGGTGTGTGCCCCCAGCCGCAGCGGGCTGATTACGGGGCAGTACCCGACGACGATGGGCAGCCATCACATGCGGTCGAAGCTGACTACCCCGCCGCCGCGGTTCGTAGACGGGTTGCGGAAGGCAGGCTACTTCGTCGCGTGGCCGGGCAAGACCGACTTCAACTTCGACGTGCCCGCCGACTGGGTGGACAGCACGAAGGACTGGACCAAGAACGCCGACGTGCTGCCGAAGGACAAGCCGTTCTTCGCCTACGTCAACATCGGCGTGACGCACGAGAGCCAGGCCCGCGCCACGCACTTCCAGTACGCGAAGAACACGGCCAAGTTGAAGGCCGATCAGCGGCACGACCCGGCGAAGGTGACGCTCCCGCCGTACTACCCCGACACCTGGGAGGTGCGGAACAACGTGGCCGTGTACCACGACAACGCCACCGCGATGGACTACACCGTCGGCGACATCCTGAAGACGCTCGACGACCGCAAGTTGAGCGAGAACACGGTGGTGTTCTTCTTCGGCGACCACGGCAGTTGCCTGAGCCGCGGCAAGCGGTGGCTGTATGACAGCGGCATTCGCGTGCCGCTGCTGGTGCGGTGGCCGGGGAAGGTGAAGGCCGACAGCGTGCGAGAGGATCTGGTCTGCTTCCTCGATTTCGCCCCGACGGTGCTGAGCCTCGCGGGGGCCGAGATTCCGAAGGAGATGGTCGGCCGCGTGATGCTCGGTGACAAGGCGCAGAAGGCCCCGGAGTACGTGTTCAGTTGCCGCGACCGCATGGACGAGAGCTACGACCGCATCCGCAGCGTGCGGGGCGAGCGGTGGCACTACATTCGCAACTTTCACCCGGAGCTGCCCTACGCCCAGTGGATCAACTACATGGACGAGATGCCCGTCATGCGGACGTGGCGGCGGCTGGCGTTCGAGGGCAAGCTGAACGACACGCAGAAGTTGTTCATGGCACCGACCAAACCGGAAGAAGAGTTGTACGACACGCAGGCCGACCCGCACGAGGTGAAGAACCTCGCCGGTGTGAAGGAACACGAGGCGACGCGGAAGGCGATGCGGGCCGCCCTGGATCAGTGGATCAAGGACACGAAGGACTTGGGCGAGGTGCCGGAGAAGGAGTTGATCAAGCGGGGGGTGGTGAAGGACGTGCTGACCGCCGAGTACGACCAGCGGGTGAAGCTGCACCCGAAGACCCCACCCGTGCCGGGGGCGAAATAGGCGAACGGGAATCAGACGAGCCGGAAGCGTGAGCGACGGAGGGTTGTGGAAACCCGTCGCTCACGCTTCTCGTCTGATTCCCGACCGCCATTCGCTCAGTGCCGCTGCACGGCCTGGAACAGTTCGCTCATCTTGATGCCCAGGGCCAGGCAGATGCGGTACAGCGTCTCGATGCTGGCCGAGTTCTTGCCCAGCTCGATCTGCGACAGGTAGCCGAGCGACACGCCCGTCTTGTCCGACACGTTGCTCAGGGTGTAGCCGAGCGACTTCCGCCGCTCGCGGATGGCCCCGCCGAGGCTCTCGCGGAGCGCCTCCTCGGTCATCCGCAGGAGGCCCTTGCTCTCCAGGCAGCGGATGACGATCTCGCGGAGTTGGTCCACCTGGAACGGCTTGGTCAGGTAGTCGTAGGTCCGCGCCCGCAGGCAGTTGAGCGCGCTGTCCACGCTCGGGTAGCCGGTCACGACGACGATGTTCGCTTCCGTCTGGTTGTCCCGCACCCACCCGAACACCTGATCCGGCTCCAGGCCGGGCATCACGTAGTCCATGATGATCAGGTGGTAGTTGTTGCGGCGGCTCAGCGCCGCTTCCACCTGACTCGGGTCGGACACCGAATCGATCACGAAATCGCGGCTGGACAGCGCCGCCTGGATGACGGCACAGGTGGCCGGCTCGTCGTCCAGAATGAGGATGCGGATGTCCCCGCTGCTCTTTAACTCGGACAGCGGGGTGGGCGCGCGGACCGGGCGGGGCGTCTGGCGGAGCCGGTCTTCGAGGTCGAGGGGCATCATGGTGGCTGGTTACACTCCGAACGTGGAAGCGTGTGTGGTGACAGTGGGGAGACCGCGACCGGCGGGCGAACGGCCGCCGGCGGGAGGACGACGCGGACGGACGTGCCGACGTCCGTGGCCGCGTGGGGGTCCAGGCGAATCCCTCCGAGGTGGGCGCAGAGCGTGCGGTACACCACCGCCAGCCCCAGCCCGCGGTGTCGCATCTTGGTCGTGTAGAACGGCTCGGCGAACAGCCGCGCCCGCACCTCGGGCTTGATGCCGCTGCCGCCGTCCGTCACCCGCACCTCGACGTGCGGGCCGGGGCGAACCGCCCCCAGGTAGTTCTTCGCGTCGGCCGCGGACACCTCCACCATGCGGGCGGAAACGGCCGCCCGCGGCGGCTGGCCGCCCGATTCGATGGCGTTCTGGAGCAGGTGGCCGAGCACCATGCCGAGCGGGCTGGCCTCCATGGCCACCGCGGGCAGGGCGGCCGGCACGTCGGTCGTCAGTTGGAACCCGCTCGGGTGCTGCGGGCGCAGGCGGGCTTCCTCCTTACCCACCGCCACCGCCACCACGCCCGGTTGCGGCATCGTCTGCCCGGCCCGGTTGAGCTGGTGCAACTGCTGGGTGAAGGTGATGCCCCGCTTGCCCACGTCGGCGATCTGCTGCACGAACTTGTGCGGCTGGCTGTTGACCGGCAGGAGCGGCACCGTCAGGTCGGCGAACCCGATGATGCCGGTCAGCACGTTGTCGAAGTCGTGGGCCATCCGCCCGGCGATCACCGCGGCGTCGCCCAACCGCTGTTGCAACCGCTCGGCGTCGATCATCGGCCCGACCTTCCCGGACAGCAGCGGCGACCGCTCCATCAGGGCGACGGACAGCAGCAGGTATTGCCGATCCGCTTCGGTCCACACGTCGGCCCCGGCCCGCTCGGCCCACACCACCCCGGCGGCCCGGCCGGCCGGTTGGAAGGCGGCGTACATCCGCCCGCACGAGTTCGGCAGTTGCCACACGACCGTCGGGTTGCCCGATTGAATGGTCCGCAGCACCTCGGCGGCTTCCGGCGGCAGGGCGGTCGGTTCGGCCACCCCGTCCCGCACGTGTACGGCCGCCTGCGGGCCGACCGCCGGCCACACCAGCCCGGCCGACCGCCAGCCGGACGCCCGGCACCACGCGGCCAGCGCGGCGTCGAACGCCAGGGGGTCTTTCGACCCGGTCAGCCAGGTGGGGAGGAAGGCCAGCCCGCCTGGCAGTCCCGTGGGCGCGGACATTCACGAACCTCGTGCGCGGACAGCCGAAGGGCGTGGCGGAAGCCGTCTATTCCTCTGCCTGAATTCGTCGTTCGGTGTGGATATGTAGAATGGGCCTGAACGATGTCAACCGGATTTCACAAGTCGCACGGGCCGTGCCAGCCGAGCGGGTGACGACGAAACGGCCACGGATCGCACGGACGGGCACGGATTCCGAGCCGGAGAAACGACACCCCTGTCTTGCGGCCTGGGGTCTCATCCACCCGCCTCGCCGTCTTCCCGTGGCACACCCGTCGCCACACTCCCCCTTCGCGCCGCCCCCCCGCTTTGCTATCCTCACCCGGCATTTGTTCACTTGTTCACTGCCGGGTTCCCACGATGGCCGACGCCGCCAAGTTCGCCCACCTGCACCTGCACACGCACTACAGCCTGCTCGACGGGTTCAACCGCATCCCGCAGTTGGTGGAGCAGACGAAGAAGTTGGGCATGAACGCCGTCGCCATTACCGACCACGGCAACCTGTACGGGGCCATCGAGTTCTACGAGGCGTGCAAGAAGGGGGGCATCAACCCGATCATCGGGTACGAGGCGTACCTCGCGCCGAACCACCGCTCGGAGAAGACGAAGAGCGGCGGCGGGAGCGGCGAGGCGAGCACGCACCTCACGCTGCTGGCGAAGAACCGCACCGGCTTTTACAACCTCATCAAGCTGAGCAGCATCGCCTTCCTGGAAGGCTTCTACTACAAGCCGCGGATCGACCGCGAGGTGCTGGAGAAGCACAGCGAGGGGCTGATCTGCCTGAGCGGGTGCCTGGCCGGGCAGTTCAATCAGTTCATCCTGGCCGACCGCATCCCCGACGCCGAGAAGCTGGCCAAGTACTTCGCCAAGGTCTTCAAGAAGAACTTCTACATCGAGATCCAGTGCAACGGGCTGAGCCTGCAAGAGCAGTGTACCCCCGTGGCGGCGGACATCGCCGCGAAGATCGGCGTGCCCCTCGTGGCCACCGCCGACGCCCACTACCTGTGCGCGTCCGACGCCATCGCCCACGACATCTACTTCTGCATCAACACCAAGCGGCAGCACGACCCGCGGAAGAAGACGTACCCCGAAGAGAAGATGCCGAACCCGTACTATGTGCGGTCCCCGCAGGACATGTACAAGCTGTTCCCCGACTACGCCGACGCCGTCGCCCGCACCCAACAGATCGCCGACGGCGTGGACATTCAGCTCTCGTTCGGCCGCAACTTCCCGGTGTTCCAGAGTCCGCGGGGGTTGACCGCCGACGAGTTCCTCCGCGAACTGGTGCTGCAAGGCATCACGGAGCGGTACGGCGACACCCCGGCGAAGGCGGTGTTCGACCGCATGGAGATCGAACTGGATGTGATCGCGCACATGGGGTACTCGGCGTACTTCCTGATCGTGTGGGACTTCGTGAAGTACGCGCGCGACCGCGGCATCCGCAGCACGGCCCGTGGGTCGGGCGTCGGCGCGATCGTGGCGTACACGCTCTACATCAGTCACGTCTGCCCGCTCGAGTATGACCTGCTGTTCGAACGCTTTCTCGACAAGAGCCGCAAGGAGCCGCCCGACATCGACATCGACTTCGACCAGGAGCGGCGGGAAGAAGTCATTCAGTACGTGAAGGACAAGTACGGCCACAAGAGCGTGGCGCAGATCGGCACGTTCGGCACGCTCGGGGCGAAGGCGGCGCTGAAGGACGTGGGCCGCGTGCTGAGCATCCCGCTCGAACGGGTCAACTTCATGTGCAAGCTCGTGCCGATGAAGGGGGCCATCTCGCTCGAACTGAAGGACGCGATGGGCGTGCCCGACTTCCGCCGCGAGTACGACACCGACCCGACCGCCCGCCACTGGATCGACGTGGCGATGAAGCTGGAGGGCATGAACCGCAACGTCGGCACGCACGCCGCCGGGGTGGTGATCGCCAGCGGCGACATCACCGACTACGTGCCCGTGCAGCGGGTGATGCAGAAGATCACCACCGACGACGGCGAAAAGGTGGCCGGCGAGGTGGTCGTCACGACGCAGTGGGAGATGGGCGTCGTCGAGAAGGTCGGGATGCTCAAGATGGACTTCCTCGGCCTCCGCAACCTGACCATGCTCGACAACACGGTCAAGCTCATCAAGAAGACCCGCGGCCTGGACGTGGTGCCGGAGACGCTGCCGCTCGACGACCCGGCGACGTACAAGTTGCTCCAGAAGGGCGACGCGAAAGGCGTGTTCCAACTGGAAAGCGACGGCATGAGGCGGCTGCTGATGGCGATGAAGCCGGACAACATCCGCGACCTGATCGCCGTGCTCGCGCTGTACCGCCCCGGCCCGCTCGAGAGCGGCATGGTGGAGAACTACATCAACCGCAAGCACGGCCGGGAGAAATTCACCTACGAACACCCCGTGTTGGAAGAGGTGCTCGGCGAGACCTACGGGGTGTTGTGCATCCACGAGGACACGCGGGTGGCGATGGCGGACGGGTCGGAGAAGCCGATCCGCGACGTGCGGGCCGGCGAGCGTGTTCACAGTTTGAACGTCCACACCAACCGGGTCGAAGCGAAGGAGTGCGAGGGGTGCGGTCCGACCCGACGTGAGGGCGGGGTGCGGGTGACACTCGAGAACGGGTTCAGTGTCGTCCTCACCACCGACCACCCGCTCCGCACCTGGGGCGGGTGGACCGAAGCCGGCCAGTTGCGTGTGGGGGAATCGCTGGTGGCCGTGCCGTCGCGCGCCCCGCAAGAGTGCCCGACGGTCGCGGACATCGCCCGGTGGCTGGGATCGGACGAAGACGTGGCCTACCTGCTCGGCTTCCTCACCGGCGACGGGTGCCTGACGGGTTCCGGCGTCACCATCGCCACCGGCACCGAACCCCAGCACCGCCAGTTGTGCGACTGGCTGGGCGAACACCTGCCCGCCCTGAACCGGCACGAGTACCACCACACCCGCAGTTGGTACGTCACTGTTTCGCACCCGGAGTTGCTCAACGATCCCGCACACGGCAACCGCAAAACCCGCTTCCACCACTTCCTGGACACGCTCGGGATGAAGTGCAAGGCGACGGCCAAACGGGTGCCGAACGTGATCTACCACTGCCCGGCCCCGGTGCGAGGGGCATACCTGGCGGGGCTGTTCGACTCCGACGGCTGCTTCGCCGAAGGCACACAGGGTGTCGGGGTGGCGTTCCTCACCACCGCCTCGCCCGAACTGCGGCACGACGTCCGCCGCCTGTTCCAACTCGATGGCGTCCTTTGCACGTTGTATCCGCAGAGGGTGCAGGTGTGGGGGTTGGCCCAACTGCGAGACGCCATCGAACCGTTCCTGGTGCTGAAGTCGTTCCCGGCCAAGTGTCCGAGCGGGTCGAAGATCGGCTGGGTGCCACGGGCGGCGCTCCAGGCCGCGGTTCGACCGGGTGAGAGCGGGCGGGCGTTCGAACTGCGGACGGGCATTCAGCGGAGCGGGCTGCGGCGGTCGTTGGCCGTCGTCACCTCCCAGACCGCAACGAAAGCCGGCATCGACCTGGGCGACGTGCGACATCTGAAAGTCCGCTCGGTCGAGCCGGTCGCCGACCAGCAGTTCTACGGCATCTCGGTCGTCGACCACCACAACCTGATCGCCAACGGGATCGTGGTTAAGAATTGCTACCAAGAACAGATCATGCGAATCTTGAACAAGCTCGGCGGCATCGAGCTGAGCAAGAGTTACGCGGTCATCAAGGCGATCAGCAAGAAGATCCCGGACAAGATTGAGGCGGGGCGGGCCGACTGGATGACGGGGTGTGCCGACCGCGGCGTCAGCACCGAAGTGGCCACGGACATCTTCGAGAAGATCGTCTTCTTCGCGGGTTACGGGTTCAACAAATCACACACGGCAGCTTATGCCCAGATCGGGTACCAAACGGCGTACCTGAAGACGCACTACACGGCCGAGTTCATGGCCGCACTGCTGTCGAGCGAGATCGACGAGGGGAACAAGCGCGACCTGATGGTCGATCACATCGCCGACGCCCGCCGGCTGGGCGTGGACGTGGAAGCCCCGAACGTGAACAAGGGCCAGCCCGACTTCGACGTGGTGAACGGCAAGATCGTGTTCGGCCTGACGGCGCTGAAAGGGCTGGGCCGCGGGGCGTCCGAAGAGGTGGTGAACGCGCGCGAGAAGGGCGGGCCGTACCGCGACCTGTTCGACTTCTGCGACCGCGTGGACCTGCGAACCGTAAAGACCGTGCAGATCGAGAAGCTGATCAAGGGCGGGGCGATGGACTGCTTCGGCAAGGACAAGCGGAACGCCATGATGCACGCCCTGCCGCGGGCCGTCGCTGCGGCGGAAGAGAAGGTGGTGGACAAGCGCCGCGGGCAGAAGAGCATGGCCGACCTGTTCGGCGGTGGGGACGACGGCGGCGGAGGGGGCGGGCTGGCGTTCGCCGAGGTGCTGCCCGACATCCCCGAGTGGCCGGACCTGGAGAAGCTGAAGTTCGAGAAGGAGGTGCTCGACTTCTACATGAGTTCGCACCCGCTGGCGCAGTACGACGAGCAACTCCGCCGGTTCCGCAGCGCCGACGCCGTGCAGTGCGGCAAGATGAAAGCCGGCACGGAGGTGCGGCTCGCCGGCATGGTGGTGGAGGTCATCCCCAAGCTGGTGAGCAAGGGGCGGAACGCCGGCAACCGCTGGGCCATCGTGCGGATCGAGGACTTCAGCGGGGCGGTCAAGTGCATCCTGTGGTCGGACCAGTTCCAGCGGTTCGGCGACCTGGTGAAGGCCGACGCCATCCTGCTGTTCGACGGCAAGGTGGAGTGGCGGGAGGGCAGTGGCGAGCCGGACGTGATCGTGGACAAGGTGATGACGATGGACGAGGCGAAGGCCGACCTGACCCGCGGGCTGGTGCTGCGGATGACGTACCGCACCGACGACGACGGGCGGCAGACGTTCGAGAGCGTGGGCAAGATCCTGAAGAAGGCGCGGGGGGCGTGCCCGGTGTACCTGTCGGTGAGCGACGCCGGCGGGCGGGCGGCGCAGTTCAAGCTGAGCGCCGACTTCTTCGTCAACCCCACGCAGGTGGCCGTCGAGCAGTTGGAAATGATCCTGGGTCCGGGGTCGGTGCTGTTCACGAGTCGGTGAGGTCTCGGTTCGGGCGAGTCGAGCGGCGTGAGCCGCCGG
>JANNVG010000883.1:0-8537 GCA_031414395.1 Fimbriiglobus sp. | reverse complement strand
GCCCGCGCCCAGGAGCTGGCCGCCCGCATCCGCACCCGCTCGGCCGACGCCATCCTGGACATGGCCCGCCGCCTGGTGGCCACCACCGACGACACCCTGTTCGGCGACACCGAGTTCGCCCTCCGCGACTCCGCCCTCGGCCTGGTGGCCGACGCGTACGCCTGTCACCTCCCCCAAAAAGTGGGTACACCACCGCCGCCATCGACTGCCCCACCTCTGGGCGCTCCGCCCCCTTCCCTTCCATGACTACCGCCCGAAGACGGTCGCGACGCTCGGCGGGACGCTCACCTGCTCCCGCGCCTACTACTACTGCGGCGTCTGTGGCGAACGCTCCTGCCCGTGGGACGGGCGGGTCGGACTGACCGCCCACCGCCTGTCCCCGGCAGTCGAGCGACTGGCCACCCTGTGCGGGGGCGTGGCCGACAGCTTCGAGAAGGGGACCGAGCTGTTGCACGAGACGGCCGGCATTCGGCTGGGCGAATCGACCGTGCAACGGACCACCGAAGCCACGGGCGAGCGGATCGCGGCGCACCTGCAGACGGGCCGCACGTTCGGCGGGAAGGGGGCGTGGGACTGGTTCCGCGACGCGTTCGGCCGCACCGTCGGTTACCTGGCCATCGACGCCACCGGGGTGCGGCAGCAGAGGCCGCACGGCCAGGCGGCCGGCGGGCGGATGGCGTCTGTGGGCATGGTGTTCAACCCGTTGCCCGACCGCGAGCGGGTGTTCGAGGGGTTGCCCAAGGCGGGCGTGTCGATGCGGGCGCGGTACGTGAGCGGCCTGGACCCGCTGGTGTACTTCGGGAACCAGGTGCACCGGATGGACGACCCGGCGTACCGGGCGAGGGGGTGGGTGATCGGGAGCGGGGCGGTGGAGGCCGCGTGCCAGCAGGTGGTGAACCAGCGACTGAAGGTGACGGGGGCGCGGTGGTCGGAGGCGGGTACGGACGCCGTCTGCCACCTCCGCGCCCTGTTCCGCAGCGAGAAGGGCCAGTGGGACGCCTACTGGGCGTCACTGACCGCGTGACTTCTACCCTCCACCTTGTCGGGCGGCAGCACCCGCACCTGCGTCGTCTTGGCCTGGTACGGGGAGCGGACCTCGTGGACGAGGACGCCGCTGTCGTCCTTCTTCGCCTCCGAAATCGAGACGGGGTCGTCCGCCCGGACGGTCAGGGCGTTCAACAGGGCCAGCAGCAGGCCGACGCAGTACGGTCGCTTCACTTCTTCTCCTCCTCGGGCACGACGACGAAGCCTTCACCACTCCTCACGACGAGCGGTTCGGGCAGGTCCACCCACCCGCCCTCGCCGACCGTCGCGGTGGCGATCAGGCCCAGCCGCGTTTCGGTGCTGGCATCGTACTTGTACACCGCCACCCGCACCCCGGCCGCGAGGCCGTCGAGGTGGAAGCGGGGGATGATCCGGCTCTCACCGAAGCGGAAGGTGAAGTGCCGGTCGCGGTGCAGCGGGATCATGTCGCCTCACCAGTTCATAGTGGTGATCGAGAGCTGCAACACGGTGGCGGTGCCCACCCACACGAGGTACGGCACTTGGGCCAACGCGACCCACTTGGCGTGCGGCCACACGGCGACCATGGCCCACACGATGGTGCCGAGCACCACGAGGATGTCCGCTGCCGCGAGCGGCAAGTTCCGAAGCCCGAACTGGATCGGGGTGAAGATCACGTTGGCGACCAGGTTGACGGCGAACGGTACCGCGACCGACCGCGGCATCTTCCGCCGAGCCGCCTGTACGAAAACGTAGCCGAAGGTGACTGCGATGACCGGGTACAGGAGCGTCCAGATCAGCCCGATGGTGCCCCCGTCGGGCGTCCAGATCGGTTTCGCCAGGGCGTCGTACCATTCCACCCATGTCATCGCTGCTCTCCGCACGAGGTCGGGTCCGCACTGCGGTAGTTTACCCGAACCGCCCCGGACGCTCGGAGATGAAGTGGTTCGCGGTCGGTGCGACGGCGTACCCGTGTGCTGTCTATCAATGCCTGCATGACGACCAGCGACCCGACCCGTTCACGATCGGCTCTGCTCGACCGCCTGCGGGGGTGCTCCCTGGGCGACCCGAAGCCCGACACCCTGCCCGGCGGGCGGACCGAGGCCCTCCGCCGCCTGCACGCCTACGACCCGGCCGCCTACGGCCGCACCCGCAACCACCTCGACGCACACGTGTCGCGGCTGTCGCCGTACCTGCGGCACGGCATGATCACGGCCGTGGAGGTGCGGGATCATTTGAAATCGGCGTTCCCGAACGACCCGGCCCGGCTCGAAGAGTTCCTACGGCAACTGGCGTGGCGGGACTTCTTCGAGAAGGTGCTGGCGTGGCACGGCCGCGGACTGGACGACGACCTCGAAGAGCCGAAGCACGCCGTTTCACGGTCCGCACGCATCCCGCTCGACGTGCTGAGCGGCGACACCGGCCTGCCGTGCGTCGACGGGATGTTGGCTGACCTGTTCACCGACGGCTACCTACACAACCACGCCCGGCTGTGGTTCGCCGCGTACCTGTGCCACTTCCGTGGGGTGCGGTGGCAGGAGGGAGCGAGGCTGTTCCGCCAGCACTTGTATGACGGCGACATTGCCAGCAACTCGGCGAGCTGGCAGTGGGTGGAGGGCACCTTCGCCAGCAAGCCGTACTTCATGAACAAGCAGAACGTGGCCACCTTCAGCGGCGGCAAGTGGTGCGACACGTGCCGGGTGAAGTGCCCGTTCGACGCCGACTACCCGGCCCTGCAACACCGCCTGTTCGCCGGGAGCGTCGCGCCACTGGCGACCCGCGAGCCGCCCCCGCCACCTCCACCCGCCCCCGCCACCGCAGCCGACGAGATCGGCCCGGTGTCACCGGCAACCGATCTAGTGTGGGTCCAAGACGCGGCGATGTCGTGGGACGACGCGGCCCTGAAGGCGAACCCCACGGCGGCGGTGGCGTTCGTGTTCGACGAGCCGGCGTTGCGGGCCGAGCCGTGGGCGTACCACCGCTTGGCGTTCGTGCTCGACGGCCTCGACGACCTGTTCGCCCGCCTGCCGAACCCGACCAGGCTGGCCCTCGTCGGCGACCCGGCCGAGCGACTGGCCACACTCGCCGGCAAACTCGGCGCGACCACAATTCACGTCAGTGAGCATCCGAACCCGTGGGTGGTGGAAACGGTCCAGAGTTTGCGGTTGAACTTCCGGGTGCTGGTTCACCCGCGGCCGGCGTTCGCCGAGTACCCGAGCGAGCCGAAGCGGTTCTCGCGGTACTGGGAGAAGGTGGCCCCGCAGGTGCTGGGCTACCGGCCGAAGTCTTCCAAGCGGGCGTGATCGTGAATCGACCTGTCGCCGTGTGGTGGGTGAAGCGGGACGCCCGGCTGGCCGACAACGCCTGCCTCGCGGAGGCGGACCGGCTCGGCCTCGACGTGCTCCCGTTCTTCTGCTTCGAGCCATCACTTCTGGCCGCCGACGACACGTCGGACATGCACGTTCACGCCCAGTGGCAGGCGGTGACCGGACTGCGAACGGCCTTGCAAACTCACGGGGCGGACCTCGTCGTCGCCCACGGCGAGGTCGTCGAGAAGCTGGCCAAGCTGCACAGCCGCGTGCCGTTCACCCACCTGTTCAGTCACGAAGAAGTCGGCAACGACATCACCTTCGGCCGCGATCGGGCCGTGGCCGCGTGGTGCCGCGAGCGGGGCGTGGCGTACCGCGAATTCCCACAGTCGAGCGTGCGGCGGGGCGGGGTGAACCGCGACCGCCTGCAACGCTGGTGGCAAAGTCGCATCGTCGACGTGCCACCGCTGCACGTACCCGTCGTCCGTCAAGCCGACGACCTACGACAGCTCGCCGCTTCGACCGCGTTCCCAAAACTGCCCGCGTTCGCCCGGAACCGCGTGTGGCAGCCGGTGAGCGAGGCCGACGCTCACGCCACGCTCGCCGATTTCCTGACCCGCCGCGGGCGGTGGTATCGCGGCGGCATCAGCTCGCCGAACACCGCGTTCACCGCCGGCTCGCGGCTGAGCGTTCATTTGGCGTGGGGGACGATCACCGCCCGGCAGGTGTGGCACGCGGTCCGCCAACGGCTGGCCGACCTCGACCCGGCCGACCCGACCTCACTCCGGTGGAAACAGAGTCTGGAGGCGTTCGTCAGCCGGTTGCACTGGCGGGACCACTTCACCCAGCGGCTCGAATCCGAACCCGAACTGGAGTTCCGAAGTGTCCACCCGTGCTACCGCGACGTGCCGTACGGGAACGATGAGCGGTTGCACGCCGCGTGGCGGGAGGGCCGCACCGGCTACCCGCTCGTCGACGCGGTCATGCGGTGCCTGGCCGCCACCGGGTTCGTCAACTTTCGGATGCGGGCGATGGCCGTCAGCTTCGCCTGCCACGTGCTGCACCTGGACTGGCGGCTGATCCACCCGCACCTGGCCCGTGTGTTCCGCGACTACGACCCCGGCATTCACCTGAACCAGCTCCAGATGCAGGCCGGGGTGGTCGGGTGGAACGCCATCCGCGTGTATAACCCGGCCAAGCAACTGGCCGACTGGGACTCGGGCTGTCGGTTCGTGAAATCGTGGGTGCCGGAGTTGAAGACGCTGCCCGCCGAGCGGATCGTGAGCGGCGACGAGCTGCCGGGCTACCCGCCGCCGGTCGTGCCGTTCGCGGAGCGGGCCAAGCAGATGACCGACACCCTGTACGCCGTCCGCAAGTCGGCCGCGGCGACGGCGGCGGTGTACCTGAAGCACGGCTCGCGGAAGAAGGAGCAGTCATTCCGCCCGAAGAAAGCGAAGAAGCCCGCCAATCCGTCGTCCACGCCATCACTGTTCGACCTGGACTGACGCCCGCAGCAGGCTGTGAGTCTGCGACAGCACTAGCACCCCGCGGAGCGTCCAGGCGGCGGTGCGGGCCCAGTTGGTGCGGACCAACCTGCGGAGCGTCGCCGGGTCGAACTGCCGGCCGAGCTGCTCGTGACAGGGGATTTGCACGAGCCACGTGGAGAGCCAGTTCAGCACCAGTAGGCCGAACGCGACCACCAGCACCGGCAGCGACAGGCCGGGCGGGCGGACGGCGAACAGCAGCACGCCCGTCCCCACTTCGGCCAACATCGACGGGGCGACGAGACAGGTGATGAGCCGGGTGTGCCCCCGCCAGTAGCCGTGGAACTGATCGGCCCCGACGTGTGCGAACAGCGGGTAGTGGACCACCTGCACCACCCAGATGAGGCCCACCAGGAAGAGCGTCGCGGCCAGGTGCGTCAGCCAGAGCGTGTTGGGCAGGTCGTCAGGCACGGCTCGCCGCCTCAGGTGAACAGACGGCCCGGCGAGTCGCCTCGTGGCGGTAGTCGAACATGGCGGTCAGTTTCCCCCGCACCAGCCAGCCGCCGAACACCCGGCCGACCCACCCGAACGGCAGGGCGTATTCCACTTCATCGCGGAGGACCGTCCCCCCCGCGCCGTCGTCGAGGACGTGGTGCCGGTGATGCCAGTGCTCGAACGGGCCGGACTCCTGCAGGTCGGCGAACAGCCGCGGCGGATCGTACTCGGTGTGAACGGCCACCCAGGTGAGCGGCAGGCCGAGCAGCGAGCCGCGGAGGACCACCCGCGTGCCCGGTTCAAGGGAGGTCGGTGCCACCAGGACTTTGAGCGGCTCGCCGGGCGGGATCAGCTTCACGAGGGCGTCGGCCGTCTCGTGGAAGCGGAACACGGCGGCGGGGCTGGCCGGGATGCGGCTCTCCTTCACAAACGTCCGCACCGCCAGCCCGCTCGGGTCGCCGAGTCGCCGGTACACGAAGGCGTCCCACAAGATGAGGGCGAACGGCACCCACCAGATCAGGTCGTTCGTCAGGATGGTCAGGCCGAAGGCGGGAGGGAAGACGCCGCGGGCGACGGCGACGGCGAACCCGACCGGGCCGAAGAGTTTACCGAGCAAGCCGACCAGCACGACCGGCCAGTGCCGCCGCGGGTCGCCCGCCGCCACCCAGTAGCCGACGCCGTACACGCCCACGATCATGCCGACGCACTGCCAGATCTCGGGGTAGTTCAGCCGCGGGATGCCGCACAGGTCGAACAGCAGGTGCGGGAAGGCGATGACGGCCGCCCCCCAGGCGAGGTTGTACACCGCGGCGGCCCGGAGCGAGAGGACAGCCCAGGAAGGGGTGGCGGTCGGGTCGTGTGTCGCGGGCATGGTGGCGGCCGTCAGGTGGGGATGCGGCGTGATTGGCGTGTCGGATCGTCACCAGCCCGGAGCGGCCCGGCCGACGGACAGGAACAGTTCGTCGCACTCGTCCGCCAGCACCCCGCCGCGGACCTCGCACCCCATCCCGACCGCCCGGCTCGCGACCTCGGCGGCCGGGATGTCGATCTGCCGCCAACCGGTGTCCAGGAGGAACCGGATCGAGGTGCCGAACACCACCGCCCCGACACCCGCCCACAGGGTCGCCCCCATGCACATCGGGCACGGCTCGGCGGTGGTGTACAGCACCAGGTCACGGCCGTCCGGCCGGGGGCGGAGGGCGGCGAGGGCGTTCAGGGCATCGACCTCCCCGTGCAGGAGCGGGTTCTCCTCCGCCCGGTTCCACCCCTCGGCCACCACCGCCCCAGTGCGGCGATCGACCACCACCGCGGCGAACGGCAGGGTGGGGCAGTTGGCGGCCAGTTCGATGGCCCGCCGCATGTGGCGTTCGTCGTCGAGCATCCGATCTCCGGTTGGGGGACCACCCATCACCCATTGGTAGACAGGGTGGGGCGTCCTCCGCAACCCGACGGCGGGTCATCCGGGTCGAGCGTGCCGTGACGCCCGTCGGTAGTCGGTGGGAGGTCGATCGCGTCCGCCGGTGGCTCACGCCACGTTCTCATCCGCATGGAACAGCTTCAATTTCTTCTTCGGCTTCACCCCCTTCCGCTTCTTGCGGGCGACCAGTTGCCACCCCGTCACCGCCGCCACCAGTCGCTTCTGGGCGACGGACAGGGTACGTTCCCGAACCGCCACCACCGCCGCGTGGGAGGTCGGGCGGGCGGCTTGGACCGCCGCCGGTGGTGGGACAGGTGGGCCACAACCACGGTGGTGGCGAGCATCCGGTCCAGCACCCCGGCGTCGGCCGGCATCAACTCCCGTTTCATGAGCTGTACTTCGTCCCGCGACCCGAACGGCGACCCGTTGAAGAAGCTGGCCACGGCCGCCAGCCTGGTGGCCGGGTTCCGCGGCGGGATGACGCGGGGGGAACAGAGGGCCGGCCGGTTGGGGCACCTGGATCGCGGGGCGTTCGTCCGCGGGCTGGACAACACCGAGGTCGGCGGGAGCATCCACGCCTTCGGGCGGGTGGCGAACGCCCTCGGGTGGGAGGGCGGGCAGGCGAAGTACGCCCGGATGCAGGGGTGGGCGCACCAGAGCGGGGTGAAGGCCTGCTTCGCGGCGACGATGCCCATCCGCACGCCGGGCGGGAGTGTGTTGGCGAAGGACGTGCTCAAGGGCACGCAGTTGCTCAGCCGGGACGAGTACAATCCCGAGGGGCTGGTGGTGGTGCAGACGGTGGAGGAGGTGTTCGAGCGGTGGAGTGCGGTGTGGGCGTTCGGGGTGAACGGGCAGCAAATCGAGACGACGCCCGAACACCCGTACTTCGTCCGCGGCAAGGGGTGGACGCCGCTCAACCGGATGGCCGTGGGCGACGTAGTGCGACTGGAGGACGGGTGGGCGACGGTGGAGCGGGTAGAGGACACCGGCCGCTGGGAGACGGTGTACAACTTCCGCGTGTCCGAGTACCACACTTACTTCGTCGGCTGCGACGAGTGGGGGTTCTCCGTCTGGGCGCACAACGCCGACTACGAAACGCACCTTCCAGGTGATGACGCCAACGTGAGGGCGACAAACAACCTGCACAATGTGAGAGAGTATTTTGCCGAGACACAGCCCGGCAAAGCCACCCTGCAAATTGCAGCTGGCGACCAAGTCCTCGAAGGCGCACTCGCAGTGGATGTTCGCGAGTGGAATGGACATACTAAAGTGAAAGTTGAACCGCATGAGAGCTACACGGAATGGTTCCACCCTGAGAAAGGTCAGGCCTTTGATCATGCCGTTGTTGTTAACGCTCAATACGAGACGGCGGCTCATCTTCCACTGAACAAAGATTACGGTTGGGTATTTGAACGTGCGGCACCAGTGCTGAAGCCCGGAGCCACTCTCGAAATTATCGGGGGTCAACCTGGGCACCATTCGCTAAACTACGCAAAATCGAACCTTGCCAAGATCGAGTCGCTTGGCTTTGAGCTGGTATTGCCTCGTGACGCCGCAGGCTTACCAGTCGGCATTCCTGCACTGGAAGTAGCCCATATGTCCGTGAAGGGGTTTGATCGCGCGACCGGAGCCTTTACTACATTCCCAACGAATCCCAATCCCACGAAACTCGTTTTCGTCAGAAAAGGGGGATGACGAGTGATCGCCTTCGATTTGCTTTCTGATGAAGCGGCGAACATCGACCTTACGAATGATCCGCTCGCTGCTGGAAGAATTCCCCAGTGCCCCGCAAGTGATTTCGCCTTAGTGACTGTCCCACAAGGGGTGGTC
>JANNVG010000882.1:0-2548 GCA_031414395.1 Fimbriiglobus sp. | reverse complement strand
ACGCACACCGTCGCTCACGCTTCCGGCTCGTCGGGTCGGGGTTCGCCCGGAACCGGCGGACTCACGTCGCGCCGCCCGCAAATCCGCCGGCACAGGCCAACCGTCTCGACCGATTGACACCCCGCGGCCGATCGGATACGTTTACGCATGTCCCGGTGAGCGGGTTCGACCCGGCTGACCGGCCGGGAGCGGTCGTGGAAGCGTGACATCCTATGAGGAACGAGCGATGAGCGAAGCGGTCAAGGCGTCGATCAAGACCCGCGGGGGTGAGGACGCCTTCAGTGCGTTCAAGCAGGCCAACACGGACTCGATGAACAACAGCTACACGGTCTCTGACGTGTCCGTCACCGAGTCTTTCGTCGGCTACATCTACGCCGCGACGATCCGCGTGACCCACAAGCTGCTCTTCATCAAGAACACCACAACCCACAAGATCGAACTGATCTATGGTCAGGACGGCCAGTACCGACAGTTGAAGTCGATCACGACGGTGTCCGAGAACGGTCTCGGCCTGAACGTGTAATCCGAGTCAGCCGCCAGCCGGACGCCCGTCGTTCGTTCCCTCCAAAACAGCCTTCCCGAGCGAGAATCGGACCATGAGTCAGCACTGGATTCACATCCTCCACGCCGCGAGTCACGTCGTTCAGCACGTGGTCAAGCACAACAAGAGCCACAAGCAGGTGCCACCCCCGCCACCCCCGCAGTGCTCCCGCTGTACGGCGACCGCGAACATTGGGGCCACGAACTGCTGTGAGGTCAAACTGTGCCCCTCGTGCGTCACGGCTTGGGCCACCTCGTCGAGTCAGAATCGCTCGACGTGTGTCATCTGCACCAAACCGGTTGTGAGTCGTGCGTGACCGGCCGGCCCAGGAACTTCCCCCACAATGCCGGCTGACACCTTCGACCCCCTGGGAGTGCCAGGGTTTTGCATTTCCGGGCGGGCGTCTGCCGCGGATACAATCCCGCCACCGCACCCCCTCCGCCGTGGCACCCCCCATGACCCCGCCTGATCGCCGCGCGTTCCTCGCGTCCGCCGTCGCACTCGCCACCACCGCGGCGGTTCGCGCCGACGACAAAGACAAACCGCTCGTCGCCTACGTCGGCACGTTCAGCTCGCCGCTCAAAGACACCCTGCCCACGCAGGTCGATCTGCCGCCGGGCAACGGTCGCGGCATCCACATCTTCACCACCAACCGCGACAAGGGCGAACTCACCCCCGCCGGCGTGGTGGAACTCGGCACCAGCCCCAGCCACCTGGTAGCGAACGCCGCCGGCACGCGGCTCTATTCGGCCAACGAGACCGACCGCGTGGGCAAGGAGAAGCCGCCCGAAGGGAGTGTCAGTGCGTTCAGCATCGACCCGAAGACCGGCGGGCTGAAGTTGCTGAACACGGTGCGATCCGGCGGGGCAGGGCCGACCTTCGTGAGCCTGCACCAGTCCGGCAAGTGGCTGTTCGTGGCCAACTACTTCGGCGGGTCGGTGGCGGTACTGCCGATCAAAGACGACGGTTCACTCGGCGAACCGAGCGACGTGAAAATGGACGAAGGCAAGGTGGGGCCGACCACGGCCAAGAACGCGCCGAAGGGCAGCTTCGCGTTCAGCGGACACGACCGCACCCACGCCCACCAGATCCTGCCCGACCCGGCCGGCCTGTTCGTGCTGCACGTCGATCTCGGCCTCGACAAGATTTACGTGTGGAAGTTCGACGCGAAGAAGGGCACACTCACCGCCAACGACCCGGCGGGCGTGAGCCTGCCGCCCGGCGACGGCCCCCGGCACGTCGCGTTCCACCCGAACGGCGAGAGCCTGTACTCGGTTCAAGAAGAAGGCTCGACGGTGGTGCGATACGGGTACGACCCCACCACCGGCAAGCTGACCGAGAAGCAGACCATCTCGACGCTGCCCGACGGGTATACGGGCAGCAACTTCTGCTCGGAAATCCTGGCGTCGGCCGACGGCCAGTTCGTGTACGTGGGCAACCGCCTGCACGACAGCATCGGCATCTTCTCGGTTCGCAACGACGGCCGGCTGGTGTACGAAGGGGAGGAGTGGACCCGCGGCAACTACCCGCGGAGCTTCGCGTTCGACCCGACCGGCGAGTACCTGTACTGCTGCAACCAGCGGGCGGATCACGTGACGGTGTTCAAGGTGGACCGCAAGCTCGGCCGGCTGACGTTCACTGGGCAATATGTGCCCGTCGGCAACCCGTCGTGCGTGTGCTTCGTGGAGTTGGCGAAAGGCGGGTGAGGCGGGGAGACCTCACCCGCCGTCCGACCTGTTAGCCCGAAGCGCGAGCGAGGGGCCGACCGGCTTTGGGGTTCCGCAGGGTGGCTTGTCCCTCGCTCGCGCTTCGGGCTACTGACCTTCATGAAACGAATGCCAGCGGAGCGAGGGGCTGCCACCCCAGGCCGAAGGCCTGACAGTGTTCAGCCCAGGGCAACGCCCTGGGGGCCGATGGCCCACCCGAATCCACCCTGAAAGGGTGGGAGAACTGGCAGGCCTTCAGCCTGCGGGGTGGTTGACACCGCTCCCCAGGGCGTTGCCCTGG
>JANNVG010000881.1:0-5958 GCA_031414395.1 Fimbriiglobus sp. | reverse complement strand
CAAGGCGGGGGAGGGGCGTCAACCGCAATCCGACGAGCCGCGACCGCCAGGGAGCGGGCGTAGAAACACCCGCACCCAGGCGGTCGCGGCACGTGGGTCACACCCACCGGCAGGGCAGCTCGATCAGCCGCCGGCGCGTGTCGGCGTACCCGCTCCGCTCGCCCACGTCCTGCTTCAGGAACTTCTCCACGTCGTCCATCAGGTCCACCGCCTTGTCCGTCTTGGTGTTCATCCCCCGCTGGTACATGCCGATGCGGATGAGGTCCTTCACCTGATCGTAGGTGGACAGGATCTCGCGGAACTTGCGGGCGGCCAGCTTGTGCTCGGGGTCGGTCACGTCGGTCGCCACGCGGCTGATGCTGCGGGCCACGTCGATGGCCGGGTAGAAGCCGCGCTCGGCGATCTTGCGGTCCAGCACGATGTGCCCGTCCACGAACCCCCGCACGGCGTCCGCCACCGGCTCGTCCATGTCGCCGCCGTCCACCAGCACCGTCAGCAGCGCCGTGATGCCGCCGACCGACGCATTCCCCATCCGTTCGATCGCCTTCGCCAGCTCCTGAAACACGCTCGGCGTGTACCCGCGGCTGCTCGGCGGTTCGCCCTGGAGCAGGCCCAACTCGCGGCGGGCGATGGCCAGGCGGGTGAGGCTGTCGATCATCAGCAGCACGTTCAGGCCGTTGCCGCGGAAGTGGTCGGCGATGGCGATGGCCGACTGCGTGGCCCGCACCCGCATGAGCGGGGTTTGTTCGCACGTGGCCACCACCACCACGCTCCGGGCCATGCCCTCTTCGCCGAGGGAGTCTTCCAGGAACGGCTTCACCTCGCGGCCCCGCTCGCCGATCAGGGCGATCACGTTCACGTCCGAGTTGCACCCCTTCGTGATCTCGCCGAGGAGCGTGCTCTTGCCCACGCCCGACCCGGCGAAGATGCCGATCCGCTGCCCGCTCCCGCACGTCAACATGCCGTCGATGGCGCGGATGCCCGTCACGAACGGCGTGTCGATGCGGGCGCGGCTGAGCGGCGACGGCGGCGGGCGGTGGACCGACACCGGCTGACAGCCGACGACCGGCCCCTTGCCGTCGATGGGTCGGCCGAGGCCGTCGATCACCCGCCCGAGCAGGGCGTCGCCCACCGGCACGCTCAGCCCGCGGCCCTGGCGGATGACGGGCATGTCGGGGCGGAGGTCGTCCACCGGGTCGTAGGGCATCAGTTGCGACAGCCCGTTCTGAAACCCGGTGATCTCGGCCAGCACCGGCGGGCCGTCCGTCGGCATGATGGCCACCTGATCGCCGACGGCCGCTTGCAGGCTGCTGGTGAGCACCCCGGCGCAGCTCTTCAGCCGCCCGCCGGTGTGGAAGAGGGGCGTGCGGAGGATGTCCCGGTTCAGTACGTCCATGTCAAGACCGAGCATCAGTCACCCTCCGGAGCAGGTCCTCGCGGATCTGCCCCAACTGCCGCGGCAGGTCGGACAAGCTGACCGACGCCCGCCCCTCCACGCGGCACGCGCCGCGGGCGAGGGAGTGGTCGGCGATCAGGTGCGGGTCGGTCGGCCCGCTCAGCAGCGGCCGGCCGTCCAGCCGCTTCTCCAGCAGTTCCAGGTCGCGCGGGTTCAGCCGCACGCTGATCACTTCGTCCTCGGGCATGTCGGCGGCCATGTCGCGGATCATCTGTTCCAGGTTGAACTGGTCGGCCTCGATCCGCTCGTGCAGCAGCTTGGCCGCGATGCTCGTGGCCAGTTCGACGGCCAGCTTGCGGCAGGCCAACAGCAGAGCCGAGTGGTCGGCTTGCATCCGCCCGATGGCCGACGTGAGCGAGCCGAGAACGGCGTCGATGGCCCGGCGGTCGGAGGCGAGTTGCATGCCGATTTCGGCCAACAGCACGTCAGGCGGCGGGGCGGAGCGGGTGGGGTTCTCGATGTGAACCGGCGTGTCGCGCGGGTCGGCGGGCGAGATTTTGCGGAGCGGCGGGAGGGGCGTGTGGGTGTCCACCATCACCGCCCCGGACAGCCGGTCGGCGAACGACACTCGGAATTCACGCGCGGTCGTAAAGTGCGGGGCGGGGCGGGGCATGGTCCTTTCCGGTCGGGGCGAAGTTTGGGGGTTGTGCGTCCTCCGTGTGCCCCCGTCGGGCACCCGTGACCCCCGCTTATGCTCCCGGCGAATACCACAGGATGCGGCACGTTTGAAGGGGACCGGGCCAGGATTCTGGCGGATTTCCCGACGCCCGCGGTGGTTTCCCGGTCGGTTTACGCTGCCAGCCGAAAGTGACACTCCTGGTGTGGTTGGGAGGGCCGACGGGATAAGGTGGGGTGCGAAAAGTGAGGTGTCTCTTGTAGGGCGGGTCGCCGTTCGCCGTCAGGCGAGCAAGCCCCGCCGCGAACCGGCGATCTGTGGGAAGGCGGGGCTCGCGGTCCTTCGGACCTGCTCGGCCCGCCCTACCATCTGGTCACAGCGTGCCGCGCTTGTCCTGCTCGCGCTCGATGGACTCGAACAGCGCTTTGAAGTTGCCCTTGCCGAAGCTCTTGCTGCCTCGCCGCTGGATCACCTCGAAGAACAGCGTCGGGCGGTCGGCCACCGGCTTGGTGAAGATTTGTAGCATGTACCCCTCGTCGTCGCGGTCCACCAGGATGCCCAGGTCGGCCAACTCGGCGAGGTCTTCTTTGATCGCCCCGATGCGGGCCGGCATGGCGTCGTAGTAGCTCTGCGGCACCCGCAGGAAGCTCACGTCGTTCGCCCGCATGGCCCGCACCGTGGTGCAGATGTCGCCCGTCATTAAGGCGATGTGCTGCACCCCCGGCCCGCCGTAGAAGTGCAGGTACTCCTCGATCTGGCTCTTCCGCTTGCCCTGCGCCGGCTCGTTGATGGGGAACTTGATCCGCCCGGTGCCGTTCTGCACCACCTTGCTCATGAGGGCGGAATACTCGGTGCTGATATCCTTGTCGTCGAAGTGGGCGAGCTGGCTGAACCCGAGTACCGTCTTGTGGAACTCCACCCACGCGTTCATCTTGCCCTCTTCCACGTTGCCGACGATGTGATCGATGGCGGCCAGCCCGACCGGGTGGAAGGTGCTCGCGCTGTACCGCTCCGGGTCGAGTGCCTTGTAGCCGGGGGCGAACACCCCGCGGTAGCGGTCGCGGTTGATGAAGCTGTAGGTGGTGTCGCCGTAGGCCAGGATGCTGGCCGTCTCGTACACGCCGTGTTCGTCCTCGCGGGCCTCGGGCGCGCTCCACGGCGTGCCGCCGCGTTTCACGGCTTCGTTGAACGCCGCCCGCACGTCGGGCACGTCCATGGCGATGTCCATCACCCCGTCGCCGTGGGTGAGCAGCCGCCGACTTTCGGGGTGTGCGGCGCTCAGCGGCGAAGTCAGCACGAAGGTGATGTCGCCCTGCCGTAGCACGTACCCGGCCTCGTGCTTCACCTTCGTTTCCAGCCCGGCGTAGGCGACCACGTCGAACCCGAAGGCGTTGCGGTAGAAGAACGCGCTCTGCCGGGCGTTGCCCACGAAGAAGCGGACGTGGTCGATCTTGCGGAGGGGGAAGTCGGTCACGGCGGCACCTCGGAAGAATCGAATCGCATCTGGCATGATGAGTGATCGACGAGACCTTAACCGCTCAACTGGGCCGCCACCAAATGACTCGCGCCGACTCCCACAAATCTACCGCCCTCGCCTCGATGACCGTTGTGTCCCATTTCGTGGCCGCGATCAGCCGGCGAGTCAACTCGTAGTGGCTGTTCGCGTAGATGGCACGCTTGCGTTCGAAACTGAAATTCGACAACTCCGGATTGTAACCAGTCAGGGTCAAGTTGCCGATGGTGTTCAGGTGGGTGGTCCCAACGACATCGGCCGCATCGCCCAGGTGCGCCCGCCATTCTTCAGTCAGCGATTGGGGCATGATGTGCTCAATGCTGGCCTGGATGTAGGCGGCACGCTCCCGATGCTGGCAAGCATCTTCCAGCGATTCCAGGACGAACTTGCACCGGTCGGGACGATATCCGTAGATGGGGTATGTCACCCATTTCGCCTTGAACTCGTCGTCGGTCGGCCACCGGCGGGGGCCCGTGAGTTCGGCGAGCCACTGGATAAGCCAATCCGTCGATTTATTCTCCGCGAGTCGAGGAGCCATATCGATGAACACTTTTTGGAGCGTGTTCGTCGGGATCTCGCACACGGTGCGGCGGACCACATAGGACTCGATCGCTTGCAGTGCCCTCACGTAGTCGGCGTCGTCGATTCCGCCGTCCCTCCGTCGCTGGGCCAATGCCAGGAGGAGCGGCCGGGCGATCTCGACTTCCCACCTCTTCAACCGATCCAACTGCCGGGCGGCGGCCGGAAGCAACTCAGCGCTCGGGGTAATGAACGTCTCATAGTACTCTGCGTATCGCGCCATTTCAGTGAGGGATGACTCGACCTCTTTCGGCTCTTGATTCTGAAGACGTTTCTTCAACTGCGCGTAGATTTCCCCCTTCCGGGTCGCCTCACCCGTGACCATCATCATGTACCGCCACATGAAATCGTTGAGGTGGTCAGCCAATCGGTTCTGCATAGGCGACCAGAGGCAGTCGTACACCCGCTTCTGGTCCCCCACCTCGAACCGCATGAGGTAGTAGTTCCGCACCAAGTCGGCTTGCGTCAGTGGCGACCCTTTGAAGTTCAAGCTCTCGAAGATGAGGTAGGGGTCGTCGTCCACCCCCAAGTTGATGCTGACGACCATGAGCCGCCGCTCGATCACTTCGAGCACCTGTCGCGGGTCGATCTGTTCACCCGCCAAGTCGCTGCCCCGCAACTTGGTCCGGTAGTAGCGGTAGGCGGCTTGGACGTTCGACTCTTCCAGGGTGATGCGCTCGGACACCAGCGCCTTGAATGCCTCTCGATCGGTTTGGGTTGGAAGCAGGCGGTACATCTCCCACCCTTCATACCCGTCGTTGGTCAGGTAATGGTTTTGAATGCGACTCCGTTGCTTGGCGTCCTCAGGCAATTCGTCCCGGATGGCGCACATGAGAATGGCGATGGTCGTCAAGCGCTGCTGACCGTCGATCACAAGGTACTTCGACACCCCCACCGGAACCGACTTTGCGGGGGTGGTGACAATTGCCCCCATGAAATGGTTCGCCTCACGACTGCCCTCTTGGGCCACATCGTACTGTTCCAGGATGTCCGCCCAGAGGATTTCCCACTGAGGGGTTTTCCACTCGTAGGGCCGTTGGAAAAGGGGGATAACGGATTGCTTGAAGCCGCTGAAGAACTCGATGACCTTCGCCGGACTGGCTTCCATGGCTACGATCCAACTGGAGTACGAAGCATTAGTATATGTGGTCGGATGTTCAGAGTGCTAGGCCAAGTTCCCTTCCACAATCGATCCGACGGTGAGCGACAGCGTGCCGGTTTGTACGACGTTGCCGCCCACCGCGGAGCCTTCGATCACTCTCACCCCACCCAGTTGGCGTCCGTCGTCGTCCAGCCCACCAGCTCGGCCTTGGTGAACCACAGGGCGATCTCGATGGCCGCGTTCTCCGGGCTGTCGGACCCGTGCACCAGGTTGTTCTGCACGCTGATGGCGAAGTCGCCCCGCACGGTGCCGGGGGTGGCCTTCGCCCCGTCGGTCACTCCCATCAGGTTGCGGCACACGGCCACCGCCTCGCGGCCCTCCCACACCATCGCCACCGTCGGCCCGCTGGTGAGGAAGCCGAGCAGCGAGTCGTAGAACGGCTTGCCCTTGTGGACGGCGTAGTGCTTCTCGGCCAGTTCCTTCGGGCAGGCGACCAGCTTCAGGCCGGCCAGCCGCAGGCCCTTCGCCTCGAACCGGGCGGTGATCTGGCCGACCAGCCGGCGCTGGACGGCGTCGGGCTTGAGCAGGATGAGCGTCTGTTGCACGGGGGAACCTCGCGGGGGAGATAGGAAATGGTGCGGAGCGGGCGGGAGTTCGGCCAGTGCTCTGCTCGCTCCGCGAGCGCCTTTGGT
>JANNVG010000880.1:0-1785 GCA_031414395.1 Fimbriiglobus sp. | reverse complement strand
CCGGCGGCTCACGCCGCTCGGCTCGCCGAGTGGGTCACTTCGCAGCCGGCAGGAAGTCCTTCAGCATCGGCTTCACCTTCTCGATCAGTTCCTTGATCACCTTCACCGCCCCGTCGATGGAGGCGATGTCTTTCAGGCCGGCCAGCCCGGTCACCTTCTCGGTGATCTGCTTCATGAGGCCTTCGACCCCGTCCTTGGCCCCTTTGAGCGGCTCCAGGGCCTTCAGCTTGACCGCGTCGGCGCCGGCCGCCTTCTCGTCGTCGGTGAGCTTCGCCTTCATCTTCTCGAAGGCGGCTTGCAGCGGGGTCAGTTCCTTCTTCACGTCGTCGGCGGCACCTTGCAGCTTGTCGCCCAATTCCTTCGCCTTGTCCGCCGCTTCCGTCACCTTGCCGGTGGCCGCGGCCACCTTGCTCGTGTCCAGCTTGCTCGTGTCCACTTTCAGCCCGCCGGTGCTCGGCACCGGGCCGCACCCGACCGCGAACACGCCCAGCCCGACCGCCGCGGCGACCAGCGCCGCCACCCGAATGTTCCGCATGATGTGTCTCCCGACTTGAGGGTTGTGACGGCCGACGGACGCCGGCACGCACTACACCGATGCCACGCCGGGCCGATTTATTCCACGGATTCGGCCGGTCTTCAGGTGGCCCGCTCGATCCACCCGCCGCCGAGCACCCGCGTGCCGTGGTAGAACGTGACCGCCTGCCCCGGCGTGACCGCCGACTGCGGCTCGGTGAACCGCACCACCGCCCCGCCGTCGGCCGTGGCCACGACTGTGGCATCACACCCGCTGTGCCGGTAGCGAATCTTCGCGGAGCACGTCAGCGGCAACCCCGGCGGGTCGATCAGCCAGTTCACCCGGCTCGCTTCCAGGCCGTGCGCGAACAAGTCCTCGGCATCGCCGACCACCACCTCGTTCGTGGCGGGGATCACCTCCAGCACGAACCGCTTGTGCCCGGTGGCGATGCCCAGCCCCTTCCGCTGGCCGACGGTGAAGCGGTCGATGCCGTCGTGCTCGCCCAGCACGGTGCCGTCCTTCTCGCGGATGACGCCAGCCGTGTTGACTTCTGGTCGGCGCTTCCGCACCACGTCGATGTGGTTGCCACTCGGCACGAAGCAGATTTCGACACTGTCGGGTTTCGCGGCCACGCTCGACAAGCCGGCTTCAGCAGCGAACGCCCGAATCTGCGGCTTGGTGTACCCGCCGACCGGGAACAGCAGGTGCGGCAGCACGTCGCGCTTGATGCCGTGCAGCACGTAGCTCTGATCCTTGTCGCCGTCGATGCCCTTGTGCAACTCCGGGCCGGTCGCGCCCGGCAGCACCTGGGCGTAGTGCCCGGTGGCGATGAAGTCGCACCCGAGCTGCTGGCCGAACGCCCACAGTTGGCCGAACTTCAGCCAGTTGTTGCACACCACGCACGGGTTCGGCGTGCGGCCCTTCAGGTACTCGTCGGCGAAGTAGTCGATGATCTGGTTGAACTCGCGCTCGAAGTTGAGCGCGTAGAAGGGCAGGTCGAGTTTGTCGGCCACGCGGCGGGCGTCGTTGGCATCGATGGCCGAGCAGCACCCCTTCTTGTTGTCCGGGCGGTGGTCGATCTCGTCCGTGTGCGTGCCCGTCCGCATGAACAGGCCGATCACCTCATACCCCTGCTTCTTGAGCAGGACGGCCGAGGCCGAACTGTCCACCCCGCCGCTCATCGCCAGCACCACCCGCCGCCCGCTCATGGGTTCTCCCAGTTGAAGGTCGCACATGACATTCTATCCAGTTCCCAGGGCGTTGCCCTGGGC
>JANNVG010000879.1:0-2148 GCA_031414395.1 Fimbriiglobus sp. | reverse complement strand
CACTCGCTCCACGCCGGATTCCCAGGTGTAGGCCCCCGTCCGACTCTCGGCGAGAGTCGGCCACCCGGTTCGAATCCGCCCGCCGGTTGGCCAACGGTCGGGCCGCGGGCGGGTTGAGAAAGTGCCGCCCGCGGGCGATTGCACTGCAAGAGCGGGCGGATATTGCGTATTCTGGATAATCCTTTCTCTTCCCCGTATGTGCGGAGTGCGTCATGAGTCGCCGAAACGCGCGTGGTCGGGCGGGGCTGTGGGCCGGGGTGATCGGTGCGCTGGCACTGGCCGGGTGCGGCAAAGAGCCTGCGAAAGTGGCTCAGGCGCCGGCGCCGGTCGTCAGTCAACCCTCCGACCCCGCCCCGCCCACCGACCCGACACCGCCCACCAACCCCGGCACCCAGCCGACCGGCGGCGGCTTCATCCCGTTCACCCCGCTGCCCAACTTCCCGACGGGCACCCAACCGACCGGCGGGTCGGCGTTCGTGCCGCCGTCGTCGCCCACCTTCACCCCGCCCGACACCCTCGGCGGCGGGCAACCGCCCGGCACCCCGACCACCCCGCAACCGCCCGTCAACCCGCCGCCGAAACCGGCCGACCCGAAGCCGGCCGACCCGAAGCCGGCCGACCCGAAGCCGGCCGACCCGACCGAGACGCCCAAGCCGACGGCCCCGCTGGAACCGAAGTACCCGGACAAGGTCGGCGGGAAGGATCTGAAAGGCTGGCTGATGGAGTTGGAGTACACCGCCGCCGGGCCGAGACAGAAGGACGACCAGGTGCGGGAGACGGCGGTGAAGGTCATCCCCAGCTTCGGGCCGGACGCCCGCAAGCCGGCGGTCAAGCCGCTCATCGAAGTGATCCGCGTGGACCCCGACCCCGGCGTGCAGATCGCCGCCATCACGGTGGTGAGCAGCATGGGGTTCGACATGCGGGAGCAGGTGAAGCCGGTGATGGCCGTCCTGATCGCGCGGATGCGGGCGGCGCCGGTCGGCAGCATCGTGAAGATGTACTGCGTGCGGTCGCTCGGGTCGTTCGGCCCGGACGCGGTCAGTTGCGTCGAGGTGTTCAGCCAGTCGTGCCTCGACCCGTCGTGGGAGACCCGCCGCGAGATCGCCATCGCGCTCAGCCTGGTCGGCGCCCCGCCGGTGGACGCGAAGGGGTTGCCGATCAAGGACACCGGCCCGAACCTGAAGGCCATCGAGACGCTGCTCAACTACCAACTGCAAGACCGCAGCGTGACGGTGCGGATGGAGGCGGTCAAGTCGATCCTCGCCCTCGGCCCGCCGTTCGCCAAGACGCCGCAGGACTTCATCAAAGACACCACCAAGGCGCGGGAGGCGATCGAAGACGTGGTGCTGTTCGAGAGCGGCAAGGGGCGGAAGGTGAACGCCCGCAACGCCAGCCCGGACCGCGGCATCTACGTGTGGGCGCTCCTCCTCCAGGTGATGTACGACGACCGCAAGGTCGGCGACAACCTGAAGGAGATCGCCAAGCTGGTGGGCGAGCCGGACGGCCCGCGGGCGGACGAGGTGCGGCTGTTCGCCCTGCAAGCGCTCGGCGTCGGCGGCGGGCTGCTCAAGAACCTGAAGGAGGCGCCCACCGTTGAGAACAAGGCGACCGTCGAGAAGGTGGTGAAGGCGGTGACGGACGCGCTCAAGTACGAGCACGAGCCGGTCCTCCAGTACACCGCCCTGCAGACGCTGGCCATGATGGGCAAGTCGGCCGACGGCGCCATTCCGGAGTTGGAGAAGTTGGCCGCCAAGCCGCCCAAGCTGCCCGAGAAGGACGCCCCCAAGGGCACCCAGCCGGACGACAGTATGCAGAAGCTGGCCAGGCAGGCCATCGAGGTGCTGCTCGGCCGGCGGAAGGTCGACGACTACGGCAAGGACGACCCGAAGCCGGGCGAGAAGAAGGAGCCGGAGAAGAAGGACGACGTGAAGGCGGTGCCCCCGAAGTAGCCGGAGAAGACGTGACCGGCGGTCACACACACACGGAACCGACGGGGCGCACGTGCGGCCCGCCGGTTCTTTGCATTTGTAGCCGGGGTCTGTGACCCCGGTCGGCCTTGCCGTGGTAGGTGCCGCGAGCCGAGCGGCACCCTGGAACCGGGGACGCAGTGTCCGGGTGGGCTGGCGGCGCCCGGTCACTGGGGTGCCG
>JANNVG010000878.1:0-4746 GCA_031414395.1 Fimbriiglobus sp. | reverse complement strand
CGCCCCGCCGCACTGTGAACACGGCGGGGCGTCGCGGCCGGTCGCGGGTGCCGTCGAACTCCCCGCCCGTCGATCCGCTCGTTGCGATCCCCGGCCGCTCGACCCGCCCTACAAGCTTCGCTGAGGTGAGTGGCACACGCCGCCGGCCACTCACGGCCGCCAGTCTTCCAGCACCCGATACACCGCCACCCGCATCCGCGGGTGGTCCCGCCCCTTGAGTGGGGCCGACCCGCCGCCGTACATGGGCGGGATGGTGTGCCCGCTCAGCCCGTCCAGCCACACCCACTCGGCCACCACCTCCAGCTTCATGTCCGGCCGCGGGAACACGTCCGTCTCCCGCCAAATCCGCTCGCCCGTCTTCGTATCGTACCTCGCGTCGGTGGCGTTGAACGGGCACGGGCGGTAGAACCACTCGTCGTTCAGCGGCAGCGGCGTCACCAGCCAGTCGCCGGCCGTCATCGGCGTGCCGCCCGCCCACGGGTCCAGGTACTTCATCCCCGCCTGATCGCAGTACCACTGGAACCCCCAGTGCCCGGTGAACCACACCGTCTGCCCCGGCTCCGGCTTGGCCACCTCCGCCGCCTTCTCCGCCATCACCTTCTCGGGCTGCGCGTCCCAGCAGTCCACGGCATAAATGAGTACGCCCAGCCCGACCGCGAACCCGACGCCCCAGCGGGGCAACGGCCGCCCGTCCCGCAGCTTTGCCGCCAGGTGAAACAGCAGCACCGCCACGGCCAGGCACACGCCGACCACACGCCGGGCGGCCACGAACGGCGTCATGCCGAGCATCCCCACCGCCTCCACCACCACCCACCCGACCAGAAAGAGCGTGTCGGCGTCGGCCGCCCTCTTCCACAACGCCCGGCCGATGCCGAACCCGGCCGTCACGATCACCGCCAGCCCGCACAGGCCGAACGTGACGAACGACAGGTCGTACTTGTGGCCGAACGGGATCGTGGCCGAGTACGGCAGCGTGCAGATGAGGGCGACGAGCAGCCCGACCGCCACCGCCGCCGGGCTGCGCACCCACCGCGGCCACCCGATGCCGGCGCTCGCCGCCAGCGACACCCCGCAGGCCAGCCCGCCGAACTGTCCGAGCAGCGGCGGGGCGTTGGCGAACCGCTCCGCCAGCTTCGCCCACAGGTCTTGGCCGTCCCCGGCGTTCCCCTTGAAGTGAAACAAAAAGTGCGACTGCCCGGTGCCTTGCAACAGGAACCACTCCCACGCGGCGAACAGCCCCACGCCGATGCCCACCGCCACGGGTGCCGCCAGCATCGCCCAGATCGACCACTGCCGTCCGAGGCGGGTGAAGGCGTAGCCGATCAGTACACACGGCACCGTCAACATCGTGTACTTGGTCTGCATCGCCAGCGCGCAACACACGCCGGCCAGCAGCACGCACCACCAGTTGCGCGGGTGGTCACACCCCTTCACGAACAGGGCCACGGCCGCCGCGCCGAGTGCCAGCGCGGGCACGTCCAGCATGACGCTGAACAGCGGCAGCACCGCCGGCGACAGGGCGAACGCGATCAACCCTTCGCGCTCCACTCCCGCCGCGAACCGCCGCAGCAGCGACCGCACCGACATGCACAGCACCAGCGCGAACGGGAACAGCCACAGCTTCAGCAGGAACACGTTTTCGCCGAACAGCTTCATGCCCGCCGCCAGCCAGTACGGCAGCACCGGCGGGGCGAGGATCTCCATCGCCGGGTCGGGGGACCAGTACCAGCACAGTTTGAAGTCGTAGGGGTGCAACGGGTCGGCGGCGATGTGCCGGGCGAACAGCAGGTAGGCGGTGTCGTCCACCACCGCCGGCTTGGCGGCGTTCAGCAGGGTGACGGCGGCCGCGAGGAGCAGCGGCAGGCGGTGGGAGTGCGACATGGTGAACCGGCGCCGCACCGCCCGCCGGGTGGTAAACTACCTACGGATTCCCCGCACGCCCGCCACCGCACGCATGGCCGACCCCACCCCCGACTCCGCCGCCCGCGTCGAATGGGTGGACCCGCACGCGCCGCTTCCCGTCGAGCAACTGACCACCCTGCAACGCCGGCTGGTGTACGACGTGTCCGGCGCGCCCGGTTCGGCCGCCGTGCTGTTCGCCGACCACCCGCCGGCCGTCACCGTCGGCCGCGAGGGCAGCCGCGCCGACGTGCGCATGTCCGACGCCGACCTGATCGCCCACAACCTGCCCCTGCACTTCGTCCCCCGCGGCGGCGGGGCGTTGCTGCACCTGCCGGGTCAAGTGACGTGCTACCCGGTGTTGCCCATCGGCACGTTCGACATCACGCCCGGCGAATACGTCCGGCGGTTGCTCCGGGCGACGGCGAGCGTGGCCGAAGAGTACTCGCTGCCGGCGGACGTGGACGAATCCGACGTGTCGGTGCGCGTCCGCGGGCGGCGGTTCGCCCACGTCGGAATTGCGGTACGAAACGGCGTGTCGCTGTTCGGCGTGGTGCTGAACGTGTCCCCCGACCTGGAGCCGTTCCGGTTCGTTCACGTCGATGCCGACCCGGTGCCGATGACCAGCCTGCAACGCGAAAGCTCGCTCCGCATCACCCCGCATTCCGTGCGACAGAAACTGCTCGACGCCCTCTGCGATTCCTTCGCCCTCCGCCGTGCGGTCGCGTCTGCCCGCCGGCCGTTCTCCGTCCTCCAATTGGCCCGCCATGCGTACGCTCGCCGTCATTGAAAAGCCGACCGACCCGGACGCCCTCGCCGCCCGCCGGCTGCCGTCGTGGTTGAAGCGGCCGTTGCCCACCGGCAACGAGAACTTCTACACCCGCGGGGTGATCGACGAGCTGCGCTTGGAAACGGTGTGCGAGAGCGCCCGCTGCCCGAACCGCTCGGAGTGCTGGAGCCGCCGCACCGCCACGTTCATGATCCTGGGCAACATGTGTACGCGGCCGTGCGGCTTCTGCTCGGTGCCGAAGGGGGGCACGCCCGACGTGGTGGAAGATGACGAACCGGCACGGCTGGCCGAAGCGTCCGCACGCCTGGGGTTGAAGCACGTCGTGATTACGTCGGTGACGCGGGACGACTTGCCCGACGGCGGGGCGGACCACTTCGTGAAGTGCATCGCGGCCGTGCGGAGTCGCACCGGGGCGGCCGTGGAGGTGCTGACGCCCGACTTCCTGGGCGACGGTGCCGCCATCGACGCCGTGACGGACGCCAAGCCCGAAGTCTTCAACCACAACCTCGAAACCGTGCCGCGGCTGTACCGCGTGGCCCGCGGGCGTGCCGACTACCGGCGGAGCCTGGATTTATTGGAGCGGGTGAAGAAGCGCGACCCGAAGATCGTGACGAAGGCGGGGCTGATGCTCGGCATCGGCGAAACGGTGGACGAGCTGTTCGACGTGCTGGCCGACCTGCGGGCGATCAATTGCGACGTGCTGACGATGGGCCAGTACCTCGCCCCGACGCTGAAGCACATCCCCATCGCCCGGTTCGTGCCGCCGGCCGAGTTCGACGACTTGGCCGCGAAGGCCCGGCTGCTCGGCTTCTCGCAGGTGGTCGCCGGCCCGTTCGTGCGGAGCAGCTACCACGCCGCCGACATGGTGCCGCACTGAGCCGCCACCATCGCCGCGAGCCGTGATACAATTCGTCCGACCCACCGGAGGCCATCCATGTCCGTCGTGATCGCCGACACCCCCCAACCCATTCACGGCCCCGACGGGAGCGTGACCGCGTACCTCGTGCCCGCCGCCGAACTGGACCGCCTGCGGGCGGAAGTGTTCGCCGCCCGTGAGCGGGAGGAAGACTACTGGCAGAAACTCCTCGCTCTGCTGCCGAAAGCCACCGCGGAAGAGGAGGCGGAAATGAAGCACCTTATGGCGACGGCCATTCCAGACGGTCTGGACCACCTGATCGCCGAACTCGAAGCCGAGGGCTACCCCGATGGCCGCCGGTAACGGTTCGCTCCCCAACTCAGTCGCCTTCCCGCAACCGCTGCTCGACCACCTCCGCGCGTGGGTCGGCGCGGGCGGGGCGCCCGCTGAACCCACCCTACGGAGTCTGTGGTAGGGCGGGCGAGACGGGCGCAACCCGGCGACCCCCGCCACATGTCCCTGCGACCCTGCCAGGAGTCGCCAGATGCCCTTCTACAGCGCCCGCAACTTGTGCCCGAACTGTGCCAAACCGATCAGCCGCGAAGCCACCACCTGTGAAGCGTGCGGGTGTGAACTCGAACCGCGCAATCCGGGCGGTGGCCCGCCGCTGCCGGACGGTGTGGCACGTCATCGCGGCGGGCGGATTGTCGTGTTAGCCGTGGTCAGCTTGCTCGCCCTACCGATTGCCAACTGTGCGCTCAGCCTCAGCGGATACCTCCTCCGAATCGGCTTTCAGGAAGCTCTGCCGTATCTGGGGTTGAGTCTGGTCTCGCTCGCGGTCGGGCACTCGTTCGCCGGAGTGGGAGTGTATTTCGCCTTCCGCGATTGGGTCGGGATGAGGGTCGGTCGCGTGGACGATACCGGGCGAACACGGACGCTGGTCGGCGGATCGCTCGCCGCTGTTTCACTGCTGCTCTACTGGTGGATGACTATCGCCATTGTCGCCAGTTGGCTTTGATGGTGGACGTTCGCCGCGAGATTCGCTAGCGCCAATCGCATTTGGCGATCGCGATCGCCCACCCGAGGCGCCCCGCCAAACATCCGCCCGCATCCAAGATTGGCACCCCGCCTACTGGGCCTGGGGGGCCTTGCCGTCGCGCTTGGCAATCATGTCTTCGATTGCTCTTTTCTGCTCGGCTGG
>JANNVG010000877.1:0-6106 GCA_031414395.1 Fimbriiglobus sp. | reverse complement strand
GGACGCCCGCGCTCCCGGGGAAGCGGATCGATTCCCCGCCCGACATCGAGCGATAGACCGACCATTCCACGAAACGAACGCGGCCGGGGTTGCCCCCGGCCGCTCGCGGTGCGGTTCGACGAACCGTTAGTTGTCGCGGCGCATCGGGCGGGCGGTCAGCTTGGCCACGTCGAAGGCGGCGCCGGTCAGTTCGGCCCACGCCTTCTTCTGGTCGTCGGTTAGTTCCTTCTTCGCCTTGTCCATCGTCTCGGTGCTCAGGGCGGTGCCCTTCTTCGTGTACTCGGCCATCTTCTCGGCGTCGATCATCGGGCGGGCGCCGCCGCCGCCACCCAGCCCGTACTCCTTCTGCAGGTCGGCGCGGGCCTTCGTGTAATCGTCGCCCATGGTCTTCATCTTGGCCTTCTGGTCGTCGGTGAACTTCATCGCCTTCACCACGTCCTCGTTGGCGAACGCGGCGAACCCCATCCGCTGCACGTCGATCTGCTTGATCCGCTTCTTCTGGTCGTCGGTGAACGCCTTGTCGGTGGCCGCCTTGGCCTCTTCGGCCAGCTTGGTGCCGGCGGTCAGCAGTTCCGTCATCTTCTCGCGGTCGGGCTGCCCGCCGGTCAGCAGTTCCGTCCGCTTCTTGGCGATGTCGGCCGCCTTGTCCGTCACCTCTTTCAGGCTCTTCTTCTGGTCGTCGGTGATCTTCAGGTCTTTTTGCAGGTCTTCGTTGGTCAGGGCGAGCATGTGCAGCGGCTGCTGCTGCCCGCGCCCGCCCGCGCCCGGCCGCGGCTGCTGAGCCTGGGCCGTGCCCACCACCGCCGCCACCGCCACCACCGCCGCGAACAGTTGCCAACGTTTCATCGCTGATCTCCGGAGAGGAACCACGGGTGTCCGAACCCGCCACGGGTCCGCGGGCATCTTCCGCCGCGTGCCATGAGAGTGGGATGAGAACGCCGGCGGCTCACTTGCCGTACAACTCGCCGACGTGCGACGCCTGCTCCCGCTCGGTCAGCCAGTCGGCGATCTGCCTCGTCTCCGTCACCAGCGCCTCGGCCTGCCGCTTCTCCTCCCGCACGGCCGCCGCCACCGCGTCCGGCACCGGCAGGAAGACGCCGCTCAGCTCGGCCGCCAGCTTGTGCCGCAGCCGCTCCTGGAACTGCCCGCGGACCCGCGGCCACCGCACCGGCAGGCCCACCGCCGCCGCCAGTTGCACCAGAATGAGCACGCCCAGCGTGGCGTACAGCGGGAGCAGCAGGATCACCCAGTTCAGCTCCTTCTCGCCGACCACGAAGTACTGGTACAGCACCAGGGTGAAGCAGGTGAAGAGCGTGACCGGCGGGAGGGCGTTGCACACGAAGATGAACCCGCCGCGGACCCACTTCCGCCAGCCGACCGGCTGCGTCACCTCGCGTTCGATCTCGGTGAGCGACTCGACCAGCCCGCGGGTGAACTTCGCCTCCCACTGCTGTTCGGCGAGGGCGGCGGTCGGCTCGGCGAGCAGCGCCAGCGGGAACCCCTTCTGGTCGGCTTCCACCAGCAGCTTGTTGGAGAGTGCCGACAGCCGCTGAGTGAGAACCCGTTCGCCGGCCGTGCGGGAGCAGTTCTGCACGAACTCGGACAGGTTCCAGTCGGTCGGCGTGTCCACCTTGCCGGCGGTCACTTTGGGCACGCCGGGGATGCGGTCGCGCAGCGTGCTGGTGAAGTATTTCAGCTTGGTCGTCGCCCGCAGGTAGGCGGCGGTCAGGCCCCAGAAGTTCTGTTGGCCCCGCACGGTGAAGTGGTGCTCCACCTCCTGCTGGTACGGCTCCAGCGTGCTGACGAGTACGTCGGCCTGGGCATCGGCTTCCTCGTTCAGCACGCCCTCCCACGCGGTTCGCACCTTCGCCGCCTGCACACTCAGGTCAGGCGGCTTCACCCCTTCAATCACCGACTCGGTGGACGTGATCAGTTGCCCCACCCCGCGGGCCTTCACCGCTTCAATTTCCAACCGTGTCAACCCGGCTTCGAGCCAGTCCACCAGCTCGCGGAACTGCTCGCCGGCGGGCAAGTGCGGTGGCACGGCCTGCCCGGCCGTCTTCGCGTCCACCCACAGTTGGGCGGTGGTGCGGAACAGCCGCGGCGACTCGAACCCCTCGGCGGTCAAGTCCTTCAACAGGTCGTCGTCGGGGCGAACGCCGCTGCCGGCGTCGATGCAGCGGTCCCACTTGTTCAGCACGAACGCGAACGCCCGCCGCTGCCGCTGCTCCTTGAACAGTTCCCAGCCGAGTTGGTCGTGGTACTTCTCCTGCGAGCCGACGTACAGCACCACGTCGGCCACCGGCAGCAGCTCCTTCAGCTTGTCGCGGTTGGCCAGGTCGTTGCTGTCCACGTCGGGCGTGTCCACGATCACCTTGTGCATGAGCGGTTCGCGGTCGTGCTGCACGAACTTGCACAGCCGCAGCGCCGGGTCCAACCTGTCGGGTTTGACCGACTGGTGGAAGTACACCACCGGGTCGCGGGTGGTCGGGCGGGTGAAACTGGCTTGCGCCACACTGCCGCCGGCGAGGGCGTTCATGAGCGTGCTTTTGCCCACGCCGGTGCCGCCCATGAGCATGACCACGAGCAGCGGGCGGTCCACGTCGAGCGCGTCGGCCTTGCGGTGCAAGTCGTCGGCGAGGCCTTCGATCTCGGCCCGTTGGATGAGCGTGATGGGGTACTTGCGGCGGACGTCGAGCCACCCGCGGAGTTGCTTCTCCAGCGCCCGCAGGAGGGGGGCGAGGGTGCGGAGGAAGGGCTGCTGCGGGTCGATGCTCATGGGCGACCGTGCGACGGGGTGCCGTCTAGTGTAGGTTGCGACCGACACCGGCGCCAGCGGGGGACATGACGGGCGACGAACTCGGCCGCACGAGGACGGGTGCGGGGAGTACCCGTCGAACAGCTCGGGCGGTCGACCACCGCCGGCGGCTTGAGTGGGGAACGGTGTGCGGACCCTTGGGGAAGCCGCGGTGAGACTGGCCACGTTGGAAGGCGCCGGCGGCGCGGGGAACGGGCCTCCGTCTGCGGATGCGGGCACTCCGACCCGAAAATACGGCCGATGCCGTCGCAGTGCAACTGGGGTGCCGGGAATTGTGTCGAAGGAGCGGGCAAGGAGACTGTTGGAGTTCACGCTTCAGCGTGTGAGGCAACGCTCAAGCTGAAGCCTGAACTCCTGCCGGCAGCGCATCCACTCTGGCGGTTGGAGACTGCATCGGTTCGCCGGACCACTGCTGTTGGTCATCAGCCGCCTGGACGGTTTCGGGTAGCGTTGCCACCAGTCGTTGGTAAATCGCTTCCAGCACCGTTTGCGGATGCCCAAAGGCGATCTTGCGGGGCGGGGTGAATCGCAACTCGTTGGCCTGACGTTCACCAAGCGCGCGAAAGCTGTCCGCCGACGCGAGCAGTTGCTTCTCGCGTTCGAACATCTGCTGCACGGACTCGCCGAGCACTTTCAACTGTGCGGTGTCGATCACGTTGCCGAAGAACTTGCGGATGCGCTCCACCGTGGGGGTGAACTTCACGCCGACGTAGCCGGTGTGCGTGTCGAACAGAACCACCCCCACGTTCACCGCCTCCTGGCGGGCCGCGTCCGGGCAGAACTGAATGACCGAGTAGAAGCCGGTACTCATGGCGTGCCCCCTGTCGCATCCTCCGAGTCGAACATATCAGCGGCGGGGAATCGCCTGTCGACGATTTGCCGCACTCGCCGTTGGCGTTGTGTGAGCATGTCGAGGAGCGCGTCGCGGATCGTGCCCGTGAAACCCCACTCGGTCGGTACGTCGTCCAATGCGCCGCTGATCGCGTCGCGCATGAGTGATTGTAGTTCATCCCCGGCACGGAGGGCATCCTCCTTCAACACCAGACCGCGAAACTCCGGGAAACAACCGTAGAGCGTGTCGTCCGTAGCGGCTGTTTGCAACCTCGGTCGGGTGAGGTCGTACTGGCAGCGGAAGCAACACCCGTGGTCGATCAGGGTCAGCACGAACGTCCCGGCAGGCGCTCCGTCTCGGCTCAAAAGGAGATTGCCTCTGTTCGCGCGACCACCATTGGGGTGACTGGCGGGGCGGTAACGGTCACAGTTCACGGTCCAGGTGTCGAACACCACCAAGCGAGCCAAGTCCTGCGGGTTCGCCAAGCACATCAACCCGGCCACATTATTCGCGAGCGGCTCGCCGGTCACTTTTCGGCTGATGAATCCCGCGCCGGGAAGGACTTTGGCACTGCCCGACAGAGTGATCGGAGAGTCCACGGCAACAGGGACGAGGTGGAAGTCGGGTACGGTCAGCCCGAAGAGTTTGGCCAACCGCGATCCGATCAGGTCGCACACCAAGTCGGTCGGGTCAGTCTTGTCCGTAAGGCACTTCAGGTAGCCGATCCCCTGATCGGTCTCGACCTGCACCGTCAGCGAATTGGTGGCATACGACTCGATCTCGAACAAGATGGTGGTGGGCGCCCAGGCATCCGCCATAAAGACTGCTCACGGTTGTTGGTCGTCGGCCGTGCGACACGGTCAGATTAACCTACTCGCTTCCGGCTTGCCAACCACCGCGCGTCCGCCGGCACCGCCTCGCGGCGCTCGGCGTCCCACCCGAAGGCTCGGCCTTCGTCGAAGCTGCGTAACCCCAGGTCGGCCAGCACCACCGCCGCCGTGCCCAGCTCCGGCCCGCACAGCGTGCCCCGATCGCGGGTCCGCACGCACGCCAGGAAGTTCTCCCACAGGCCCTCCGTTTCGTTCTTCGGCACTTCCACCCGCACCACCTCGGCCGGCGGCACCTCGCGTTCAAGTCGCGGCGGCAGGCCCGCCCCGCCGTGCGGGTCGTCTTTGATCACTTGCAACCCGCCCTTCACGAACTTGATCGCCCCGTTCCGCCCGCGGATCACCTCCTCCACCGGGTACGCACTCGCCGTGGTGCTCGTCAACAACAAGTGGGCGGAATCGAAATCGATGGCGAGTGTGCCCACGTCCGGCACGGTGCGGCCGTCGTGTTCCACGAACAGCCCGCCGGCGGCGGTCACGCGGACGGGGTTCCGCCAGCCGGTCGCGGCCAGCAAGCGGGTGGCGTGGTGCGTCAGCAGGTCGGTGAACGGCCCGCCGGAGAACGCCCGCTCGCACCGCCACTGGGCGAAGGTGGCTTGGTCGAACGGCTTGTCGGCGGCGGTCGGGCCGAGCGGCACCCCGTTCACCTCGAAACGGTGGCCGAGGAACAAGTCCCAGTCCACCGTGCGGGGCGACATCTGGTGAACGGTGCGGTAGAACCGCCACTGCCCGCGGGCGTCGTTGCGGAACGCCCCGCCGCTGGCGTGGCTCACTTGCCCGATGCGGCCGGCGGAGATGAGGTCGTGGGCGGTCTTCCAGACTGGATCAGCGAGACTCTGCACGCCCACCGCCAGCACGCGGTTAAACTTGGCCGCGGCATCGGACACCGCCACCGCCTCGGCCGCCGTGCGGGTCATCGGCTTCTCGACGTACACGTCTTTGCCGGCGGCGAAGGCGTCGAGCGTCTGCCGGGCGTGCCAGTGGTCGGGCGTGCTGACGCACACCGCGTCCACGTCTTTCAACTCCAGCAGCCGGCGATAGTCCTTCACCACACGCTTCTTGTCGGCCGGGTTCAGCCCGCACTTGCTGGCCGCGGGGTACAAGCCTTGTGAATAGCGCCGCGTGGTGGAGCTGCCGCCGAAGGAGTGTTCGTACTGTTCATCCAGGCCGTCCCACACGTCGCACACGGCGACCGGCGACACGCCACGGTTGTCGAGGGCCATTTTCACGAGCAGATTCATGTGCGCCTGGGCACGCCCGCCGCAACCGATGAAGCCGACGTTCACGCGAGTGAGGCTGCCGGGCACCTTGGCGTAAGACGCGGCGGTTAGGCCGAGCGTGCTCGCCGCGGCGGCGGTGGCGCGGAGGAAGTTGCGGCGGTCAACCGGGCGGTGTTCGGCGGGCATGGTGGGAATGTCCAAAGGGGATGCGTCAAGCGGGCGGAGGCAACTAGTAGGGCGGGCCGAAGTCGAGCGGAGCGAGACCAGCCCCGCCGCCAGACCACCCAGCATCGCCAGGTCGGCCACGCCAACAGGAGGTCCGTTGTACGGTCGATAGTCCGGGTACGAC
>JANNVG010000876.1:0-7222 GCA_031414395.1 Fimbriiglobus sp. | reverse complement strand
GCACTACCCGTAACAGGTAGTGGACGGGGAGGGTGGCCCCGTCGCGGATGGCCTGCCGGATGCCGTAGTAGCTCAGGTAGCGCTCCTGCTGACCGTCCTTCTCCGGCCCGAACAGGCGGTGCGTGTTCACCATCGTCCGGTCGATGGGCGTACCGGTGAACCCGAAGCGGAACGCCTTCGGCAGTTTCGCCCGCATGGTAAGCGCGAACCCGGACGGGTCTTTGCCCGCGTCGAGCGTGCCCGCCCCGCTGCCCGCCCCCTTCTGACTGCGGTGGCACTCATCGATGAGCAGGATGAGGTTGTCCCGCGGGTTCTCGTCCAGGTCTTCCATCCCCTGGAAGCACTGAATGGTGGTGATGACTGTTTCGCGGGTGTTGCCGCGGAGCTTTGCCTTCAGGTCGACCACCCCCATCGCCCGGCTGACGTTCGGGTAGTCGCACCCGTCGAACTCGTCTCCGATCTGCGTCTTCAGGTCGGTGCGGTCCACCACCACCAACACCGTCGGGTTGCCCAACCGCGGGTGGCGGCGGAGCTTCATCCCGGCCTAGATCATGGTCAGGCTCTTGCCGCTCCCCTGCGTGTGCCAGATCAGGCCGGTGCGGTCCTGGCTGGTCGCCGCCGGATCGCCAATCAACCCGACGGCGCGATCCACGATGTCGTTCGCCGCCTCGAACTGCTGATACCGCGCCGCCTTCTTGGTCGTCTTCTGCTCCTTCCGCTCGAACACCACGAAGTGCTGGAGGAAGTCGAGCACCGTCTGCGGGCGGAGCAGCCCGCGGGCGGCGGCTTCCACCGGGTCGGCCAGCTTCCGCGGGTCGCCGGCCTTCAGGTTCCAGTACCCCCGCACCTCCGGGTAGAGGCTCAGCCACGGCCGCCACGAATCCATCTGCCCTCGCACCACCTGCTCCGTTTCCGGGCGGAAGTGGATGGTGCCGTACCGTAACTCGTCCTCGTCCGCCGCCACGCACAGGACGTTCGGAACCAGCAGCTTGGGCACCTGCTTCATGTAGCGGTGCAACTGCCGCATCCCCTCCTTCCAGTCCTTGCCGGCGCTCAGGTAGCTCTTGAACTCGCACAGCACCAACGGGAGGCCGTTCACCAGCAGTACCAGATCGGCCCGGCAGGTGGCGGTCCCCTTCACGCTGTACTGGTTGGTGATGATGAAACTGTTGCGGTCCTGCCTCGCCGGGTCGAACTCGAAGAACTGCACCGTGACGGCCGGCAGGCCCGGCTCGACCACCACCGGCACTCCATCCCGGAGCGCGTCGAGCGTCCGGCGGTTGGCGGCGAGCGGGTCGGGGTCGGAGAGCATCCCGCGAAGCAGTTCCACCGCCTTCCCCGCCTGCGCGTCGGTCGTCACCGCCGGGTTGATGCGACGGATGGCATCGAGCAGCAGCCGCTCGATGATCGGGTCGGACGTGTCGCGGTCGTACTGGTCGAGTTGCGATTCGGTGCGGTACTCCCACCCCAACTCCCGCAGTGTGCGGATGAACGGCAGTTCGACGTAGCCGAGTTCGGTCATGGGAGTACCCTGAATGCTACCCAATGGACATTGGCCGGGATATTGGACGACACGCCCGCACACTTGGGAAGGGCGGTAGCGTCGGCAGGGGGAAATTCAGACGTTCGCCTCGACAGGCCGTGCCGGTGTGCTAACCTGAACGCTAGTGCGCTATCGCCCACTTCGACCGTGAACTATGACCTTTGCCGCTCACTACCCGCCAGGGTGCCCGCCGACCGATGCCGAACCTGCTGCCGGTGTCGTGTATCGGATCGTAAAGAGCGATCCGCTGGGGCCATGCGACTTCCTGAGCCATTTCGAGACCGGGAAGTTGCCAGGGGCCAATCCTTGTCTTCGCTGTGGTCTGTCGGTTTTTCGCACCCGATTCGACGGGGTTCACCAGCGGAACCTGTTCCCGCGCATTGGTGATTACCTTGCCGAAGGGATGCTTGCCCCGGCCGACGGGCAAACGCGGTTGACGAGTGGGCAGATGCCGTCGCACACTACATGGTGGGTGTACGATGGAGTAGACCGGGTGAAGCCGTTCACCAGAGTGGAGAAACTGGCCTGATGTGGGAGGTGAAGGGGAAGCCTGTTCCGGGTGAGCGGTTCCAGCCGTTCACCACTTGCGAAGTCCTGTACGACTTCGACGGCCCCCGCACGTTCACGCTCCGCGACGCCGACGCCGAACTCCACCTCGCACACTGGCTCGACGAAGACAGGGAGCGGTCGCGGTTCGTCGTCGTGCCGTTCTCCGAACGACTGCTCACCGACCTGAAGGCCGGGCGGCTGTCGGTGCGGGACGCGCTCGAACAACCCCGCGCCTACGTCCTCGACCTCAGCCCAGACGCCGCCGTGCTGGGGGTGAGGCGGGTGGAACTCGCCGACCTCCCGGCCGACGCCCTCCCCCGTCCGACCACGATGCTCTGGCCGCACCTCGAACCCCTCGCCTCCGTCCGCGCCGTCGGCGAGCGGGTGCAAGTCGGGGCAATCCCCCCGGCAGTGGTGCGGGCAGTGGCGGACAGCCTGCCGCGGGCGTTCCGCACCGTTCTCGATTACTCTCTCGACGCCATCCCTGACGAACTCGCCCAGCGGTTGAAAACCCGCTCCTATGAACCGCTCGCTCAGCGGGTCTGCCTCGCCAGCTTCGAGATTTCGTTCCGGCTACCCGAACCGCCGCCCGAACTGTTTGACGGCATCGACTCGTCTGCCCGCGATGTGATGCGTTCGGCCATTGACCGCTCTGGGCGGTTGCTCCGCCTCGGCTTGGAATGGGCGACTTCCGCCCAAGCCACCCCGGAACATCTCGTCAAACTTACCGGCTCAGAGGAAGAGGCGAGGGTCATCCTCGCAGCCATCGAGAACTTGATGCCGTCAGCCCGCGGGCCCGTTCAGACTATCGAACTTCGCGGGGCGTGGCTGGGAGCGGCCACCCGCCCGCGAATCCTCCACCGGGCCAACCGCCGGGCGGTGGCCGGGGCGCGCCGCGAACTCTACGCCCCGCAACCCGTCCGCCTGTGGTTGACCGGCCGCATCCGCGAACTGGATAAGGACCGGCTCAGTTTCGAGTTGCGGGACATCGTGGAGAGCGGAGTGCAAGCCCGCAAGTTCTTCTACGACGAGTTCCTGATCGACGACGTTTTGGAAGCGTTCGAGGAGGACGTATTCGTCCACGTCACCGGACTCCACTACGCCGCAAACCGTCCGGCCCTCGCCGTCGAGGTCGTCCGTGTTCCTGAATCGCTCATTGGTTAAGCTACGCGGCCGGTAGCTTGATAAGCTACCGGCCGCGTAGCTTACGTTCCCATCCTTCCTAAGTCTAACGCTGACAAGGGATTACTCTTCCACTGGCACCCGCACCTTACCCGTCAGGAGCACCTGCATCAGCCCGCGCTTCAGCCGTTCGTGGGCGATCACCGTCCGCTCGGCGGCGGCGATGGAGGCGTCCGCAACTCCGGCGATTCGCTCCTGCTCGTCGGGCGGCGGAACGGGGATCGGCACGGCTCGCAACATCCGCTGGTTGATGATGTTCAGCCCGGAACTGGTGGCGCACCGGCTTTGCCAATACCGGCGAACCCGTTCGGAGTTGAGCCACAAATCCGCGAACGCCGGGAGAACCCCGCGGGTGCGGAGGCGGTAGAGGTGGTTCTGAAACGCCATCCCGACGGCACCGGCGGGGACGCGGGCACATCGGCCGATCTGCATCGGGTCGGCGTGGCCCTCCACGATGAGCAAGTCATCCAGCCGCAGTTGCCGCTCCGCGAACTCGGCGTCTTCGGCTTCCAACTCCGCGATGTCGTCCAGCTTGATGAATGCACGTTGGACGTTGGCGACGCGGAGGTACTGCCGCTTCCTGTTTCGCGGCCGGCGGTCGGTGTTCAGGGTGAACCCGCTGGCAATGTCGAACTCTCCGGCCACGGACGACACCCGCCAGCACGCGGGCAGCGGGCCGAGGCGGGTGAGCGTGAACTGGTCCGGGTCGCGGAGGTGGCCGGCGGCGTCGAGGCCGCGGGTGAGGAGCGCTTGCACCAGCCCGCGCTTGAGGCGGCGGGCGGCGACGACGGCGGCGCGGGTCCGCTCGACGGCCGCGTCCGCCGCGTCCAACACCGCCGCTATCGCCTCGGCTTCGTCGCTTGGCGGGAAGGCACCACGAATCGTTTCGGCGTCACGTTTGGATAGGCCCGGTATCCCCGTAGTGATGCTGAGTGTCGGCAGACGCAAGGCGAGTAACAGATGGTACAAATAGCGGAGTGGATATGTCCTCTGTTGGCGAACGAAGTAAACGGTGTCGATGGGCCAGAACGCAGTTGATGACCAGTTGACCAACCCGGCTCCTGTCGCCCCTTTTCGTCCAACCAGAATTCCCGGACCCTCCACCAGGGAAACCGAATGTGCTCCCGACGGTCCGTTCGCCCCAAACACGGGAACCGTACCGGGAGACCTTACTTTTTCAGGCAACCCCGTCCCGTACTTCAAGCTGATCCACTTCCCAAGTGGGTCGCAGGCCCAACGTTCAGGAAGTAAGTTCGGCCAGAACTTCTGGCAGCCGACGAGTGAGTGCTCACCCGCCATACCCCACCCCCTTCAGCAACTCCCGTAGCCGCTTCTCCGCTCCTGTCCGCTCTGCCTCCGCCGTCGCCAGGTCCGCCAGCGCCGCGGCCACGTCGATGGGTTCCTCCGGCTCGAAGGTGTCCACATACCGCGGGATGTTCAGGTTGTACTCGTTCTCCTCCACCTCGCTCACGTCCACCACACGGGCGTGCTTGGCCAACTCCGCCGGGTTCGCGTACAGGGTGATCAGTTCCGCCCCTACCGCGTCGATGGCCGCTCGCTCCTCGGCGGCGCGCTTGGTGGCGTCGGCGATGCGCTCGTCGCGTTCGGACTCGGCAGCGAGGCGGGCGCGGGTGGGTTTCGCGCTCCCGGAACCAGCCGGCTCACGCCGGCCGCTCGCCAGATTTCGCTCCTCCCACTCCGCTTGGATGCGGCCGGTCTCGTCGTCGCGGTCGGCGTCGATTTGGGCTTTCAGCCGCTCGCCGTGTTCGGCCACCAGCTTCCCGGCTTTCTTCGCGTCTCCGTAGGCGTGGTAGTGGACGAGAATCCGCATCACGTCCTGCGGGCGGAGCTTGTTCTGGGTGTCCTCGCGGAAGTGGCGGGCGGCGTACACCAGCAGCAGCTTACCCCGCCGCGGCTTCGGCCGCTCTTTGCCCAGGATGAGCAGACAGGCGGGCACCCCCGCCCCGTAGAAGATGTTCAGCGGCAGGGCGATCACCGCGTCGATCAGCCGGCGGTCGAGGAGCGACTTGCGGATCAGGTACTCGTCGTCCGCCTTGCGGTTGCGGGTTTTGGTGGGAACCCGGGGGCTGACGCCGCCCGGTTCACCCGGCTCCACGCCTTCATCCTCCTCGGTGGCGGGTTGGCCGCGGAAGAGCACCCCCTGCGGGCAGACCACCCCCGCCTTGCCGCGGTCGGTCAGGCTGGCCACGATGTGCTGGATGTAGGCGTAGTCGCCGTAGCCCGCCGGCGGGGTGTGGACGAACCGCCCGAACGGGTCTTTGTACTCCTTCAGGTTCTTCTTCGCCTTGCCCGCCTTGTCCGACCCCTGATCCTCCGGGGCGAGCCACCAGGTTTTGTCCGAGAACGGGAAGTTGGCGATCACCATGTCGAACCGCTGCACCGTGCTGCCGTCGCGGAAGGCGGGGTCGGTGATGGTGCTCCGCCCGCCGCGGATGTCCGCCTCCATGCCGTGCAGGATGCAGTTGATGCGGGCGATGGCGTAGGTGGACCAGTTCAGTTCCTGGCCGTAGTACCGCAACTCGGCGATGTCGTGCGTCTGTTCCTTCAGGTAGTCGGCGGAATGAACCAACATGCCGCCGGAGCCGCAGGTGGGGTCGTACACCGTCTGGCCGGGGGCCGGTTCGAGGATGCGGACGAGGCAGTCCACCACCTCCGGCGGGGTGAAGAACTCGCCCGCTTTCGCCCCGGCGTCGTCGGCGAACTGCTTGATGAGGTACTCGTAGGCGCGGCCGAGCACGTCGGCGGACACGTCGGCGTTGGAGAGGCCGACGCGGTTGAAGCGGTTGAGCAGTTCGACCACCACCTCGTTGGCGATGAGCTTGGACCCGCGACCGTCCGGGGCGGGCAGGTTCCAATCCACCGTGAACACGCCCTTCAGATCGGGGTTGGCGTCGGCGATGCCCCGCATGGCTTTGGTGAGCGCCGCCCCGTGGTCCTTGTCGGCGTTGATGACGTTCGCCCAGTGGCAGCCGTCGGGAATCTTGAAGCGGTGGATGCCCTCATCGGCGAGTAACTACTCCCGCTGTTTGGTGGTGAACGGGGTGCCGCGTTCCTTCTCCAACTGCTTCACCCGCTCCTCGGCTTCGTCGTCCCACTGGTCGGAGAGCCGCTTGAAGAACATGAGGGAGAGGAGGTATGTCTTGTAGTCCTGGCCGGCGGTGCGGCCCCGGAGCACGTCGGCGGCGCTCCACAGGTGCGTTTCGAGTTGCTGAAGGGTGAGCTTGGGCATGGGTCACCCGTTCCGTGGGTGCAGTGCGATTGGGACGGGGATTCTAGTGACCGGGTGGGGCGACGGAGAGGGCGAGCCGATCACCCCACTTGGCCGTATGGCTCGATGCGAATGCGGGGCAAAACGCCGATCCCCCGGTAGTAGGCGTCTTCGGTACACCCGTTGACGAAACGGGTGTGCTTCTCCTGGCAGATGATGGCGTCGTGGACGGTGCCGAATGTGATGTCCGGCCGTTCGCTCAGGATGCGGGCCGACGCGCCGAGCAACACCAGTTCCGATTCCTTGCGTTGCAGCATCCGGGCGATATACTTCGGCTCGTGGTCGCGGGCGATGCAGTACACCGCCGCCCAGAAGTGCGGCCACCTCCGGCGGATCGCCTGCCCTGCCCGGCTCTCCCGAATCACCCGCGCCGATGCCATAGCGAAGATCATGAAGGCTGTCTTTGCTACGTCCCGGTCAACCACATGGCGGTAGCTGTCTTCCTCGTCCGCCGGCCACAGGCTCATCAGGTCTCCGACGAACGCGCCATACAAATCGCCGTTGCAACACAACCGCTGGTTCTACCGTCTGCCTGATGGTAGGAGGGACGTGACCACCCCTTTCCAAGTGGGTCACCGAGCAGGGAGTCCGCCGAACTCCCCGGCCGACATCGCAGGTCAAGTTCAGCAGCCGGTGCAGTCCACCATCGGTCGTGTAGC
>JANNVG010000875.1:0-6231 GCA_031414395.1 Fimbriiglobus sp. | reverse complement strand
CGCGACGTCAGTCCGCCGGTGGTTGAATTGCTCAGCTCGCACCCCGAGCGGTCATGCCGAACCCGCTCGCGGAGCGCGCAGCCCACACCGGCGGACTGACGTCCCGCCGTTCGCCCGTTCGCCGGCTACGCCTTCCCTTCCTTCTTCTTCGCGTTCTCCAGCCCGCGGGCGACGATGTCGAACGCCGTGGCCGTGTCCAGCTTGGCCAGCTGCGTGAACATGACGGCCAGCACCCGCTTGGTTTCGCTCGCGCCGATCTTCAGCGAGTCGGTGTCGGTGTGGCGGGACACTTCGTTGTAGAACTCGGTCAGGGTCATGCGACGGACTCCGTTGGGCGTGTCGGGGGTTCCCTCATCGCCCATCGTCGGCCGGCCGTGGTGGGGAACTTGAGGGGAAACGGCGGGAGCGTGTTTGCGCGGAACGGGACGACCGCGAGACGGCTCGCCACGGGCGTCACACGCTCACTCGCCTCACCCCGTCAGCCCGTCGAACAGCGGGGTGCTCAAGTAGCGTTCGCCCAGGCTGCACATGATGGTGACGATCCGCTTGCCTTTGAACTCCGGGCGGGCGGCCACCTTCGCCGCGGCGCACACGTTCGCCCCGCTGCTGATGCCGACCATCAGCCCCTCCTCCCTGGCCAGCCGCTTGGCCCAGTCGAACGCCTCGTCGTTCGTCACCGTGATCACTTCCGTGATCACGCTCATGTCCAGGTTCTTCGGCACGAACCCGGCGCCGATGCCCTGAATCTTGTGCGGCCCCGGCTTACCCCCGCCGATGACCGGCGAGTTCGTCGGTTCGACCGCGAACGCCTTGAAGTTCGGGTTGTGCTTGCGGAGGAACCGCGTGACGCCGGTGATCGTGCCTCCGGTGCCCACGCCCGCCACGATGGCGTCGATGTCGTGCCCGCTGTCTTCCCAAATCTCCGGGCCGGTGGTCGCCTCGTGAACGGCCGGGTTCGCCGGGTTGTCGAACTGCCCCGGCATCCAGGCGTTCTTCTCCCCCTTCACCATCTCTTCCGCCTTCCCAACTGCCCCCCTCATGCCCTCGCCGGCCGGCGTCAGCACCAGGTGCGCGCCCATCGCCCGCAGCAGCGCCCGGCGTTCGAGCGACATGCTCTCGGGCATGGTCAGGGTCAGCTTGTACCCCTTCGCCGCGCACACGAACGCCAGCGCGATGCCAGTGTTCCCGCTCGTCGGCTCGATGATGTGCGTGTCCTTGTTCACGTGCCCGTCCCGCTCGCCGGCGGCGATCATGGCCACCCCGATGCGGTCCTTCACGCTGTTCAGCGGCTGGAAGAACTCGCACTTGGCGAACACGGTGGCGTGGTCGGGCGGGATGAGCTTGTTGATCCGCACCATCGGGGTGTCGCCGACGGTGCCGACGACGGTGTCATACGTTTGGCCGCGGGGCATGGGGGAGGCTCCGGAGGGGTCACGTCATTGTAGAACCGGGAACGCAGTGACCGGGTGAGTGGGTGGGTGCCCACCCGGTCACTGCGTTCCCGGTTCTACAACTCGCTCGGGTTCACCTCGCCGCCGTTGCGGGTGATCGCCGCCGCCAGCACCGCGATGGACGTACTCGACTTGAGGAACCGCACGCTGCCGTCGCCGAACAGGGCGTTCGCCCCGCCCGTGTGGAAGGCGTAGATGTGGCCGGTGCCGTCCACGTTGGCGAACGAATCGGGGTACCCGTCCATCGGCTTGCCGTTGGTCACGTTGATGGCGTTCGGGCCGGGGAAGGTGGTGCCGTCGGCGCTCGCCCCGCGGAGCACGTTCAGGTCGGTGGCCGGACGGCACCACCCCCCGCCGTTCACCCGGTCGTTCCCGTTCGCCTGCCGCACCAGCCTGCCCAGGCGGTAGATGTGCGGGCGACCGGCGCTCTCAGTCAGGTGCAGGGTGTTGCTCGTGCCGTCGGTGAAGTCGGCGAACCGCAGCTTGGCCGTCTTGCTGATCGCCCCGTTGTCCACGCGGGCGGTGGCGGCGGGCACGAGGCCGAGCGTCGCCAGTTCGGGCGACACGCCGTAGAAGCCGGAATAGTCGCCGTTGGCCACGATGGGAGCCCACCCGGGGGCGGTGTCCGGCGCGCCGTCGATGACCGTGCCGTTCGGGGCGCTCGGGCACTCGTAGGTCTTCACCCGGGTGCCGAAGGTGGCCGGCTGGAGGTGCCAGTTCTGCCCCAGGCTCACCTGCCGGAGCAGGTTGTCTTGCTCGATGTACGGCAGCAGGTATGTCGCCCACCGCACCCGCACGGTGCTCACCGCGTCCGGGCGGATGTTGCTCGGGAACGACTCGTTCGCCCCGTGGTGGTTGTGCAGGCCGAGGCCGAGCTGTTTCAGGTTGTTCGTGCAGGTCATGCGGGCGGCGGCCTCGCGGACCTTCTGGACGGCGGGCAACAGCAGGCCGATCAGAATGGCGATGATGGCGATGACCACCAGCAGCTCGATCAGCGTGAACGCGGAACGGCGAAGCATGGGAAGCACTCCGGGATTGGGTTTGGATGGAACCGGGAACGCAGTGACCGGGTTCGTGCGTGACCACCCGGTCACTGCGTTCCCGGTTCAACTGTCACTTCTTGACCACGAACGGTTGCAACTCGGTCGGGCCGGCGTTCACGGTAGCCGTGAAGCCGGATTTGGCGGGGTCGGCGTACTTCGGCGGCAGCTGATTCTCCGGTCCGCCGCTCAACCGCGGGGTCGCCCACAGCTCCACGGTCACCCGGTACTCGCCGGCGGGTGCGCCGTCGTTGCCGTCATAGGTGGTGAGGGTGAACTCCCCGTTGGCGTCGGTCTTGCCCCGCGGCTTCAGCGTTTCGGCCGACCCGCCGCCGACCGGGTGAAACACCACCTGAGCGTGCGCCACCGGCTTCGAGCCGTCAGTCAGTTTGCCGCGAACGGTGTGCGTCGGCGTGCGGTATTCGCCGTTGCCGCAGCCCACGAAAACCAGCGAAATCAGTGCGAGTGCGAGGCTGGCAAACCTTTTCATGATTTACTCGACTCGATTAGTGATGTTTAATTCTCAGTAACCTTATCGGCGGACTGCTGGAAAAGCAAGAGGGAAAGCGCGGAAAGTGTTCTGCTCGCTCCGCGAGCGGTCTGAAAGAAGTGCTCTGCTCGCTCCGCGAGCGGTCTGAAATTGGAGCCGCTCGCGGAGCGAGCAGAGCACTTCAAATGGCGTAGTCCGGCTCGAACACTCGCACCTTGCGAGGGGCCACAAATACCGTGTCGCCCTTCTTCAACTTCAACTCGGCCGAGCGGTCCGGCGGCAACTCGACGGTCAACTCCAAGCCGGTTTCGATCACGCTCACCAGCACCCGCGTGACCGACCCGGCGGGCGTGACGTGCATCACCACCGCCGGCAGGCTGGGCGTGCCGTTCGTCTCGGTCTGCAAATCCAACTCGTGGGGGCGGACGAACACCTTCGTCTCGCCGCTCACCCGCGAGCCGGGCACGGCGATCTGCATCCCGCCGATGGTCGCCGTGCCGTTGTGAACGCGGCCGTGGAACACGTTCACTTGCCCGAGGAAGTCCATCACGAACTCGTTGGCGGGGGACTCGAACACGTCGTCGGGCGTGCCGTCCTGTTCGATCCGCCCGGCGTTCATCACCACCACGCGGTCGGCCACCTCGAACGCCTCCTCCTGGTCGTGCGTGACGAAGATGGTGGTGACGGGCACCTCGTTGTGCAGCTTGCGTAGCCACTGGCGAAGCTCGGCCCTCACGCGCGCGTCGAGCGCGCCGAACGGCTCGTCGAGCAGCAGCACGTCCGGCCGCGGGGCGAGCGCGCGGGCCAGCGCGATCCGCTGCCGCTGCCCGCCGCTCAGTTGCGCCGGATACCGATCCCCCAGCGCTTCCAACCGCACGAGGTGCAACAGCTCCTTCACCCGCTCGGTCACGGCGGGGTTCTTCAAGTGCCGCACCCGCAGGCAGAAGGCCACGTTCTCGAACACCGTCATGTGCTTGAACAGGGCGTAGTGCTGGAACACGAAGCCGAAGTTGCGGTCCTTCACGGCGCGGCGGGTCACGTCGGCGTCGGAGTGCCGCACGCTCCCCGAGTCTGGTTGTTCGAGTCCGGCGATGACGCGCAGGAGCGTCGTCTTGCCGCTGCCGCTCGGCCCGAGGAGCGCGAGCAACGCCCCCTCCGGCACGTCCACCGACACCCGATCCAGGGCGGTGAACGCGCCGAACTTCTTGGTGACGGACTGCACGCGAATGCTCACGCTGACTCCCCGTTCGGCGGATTGCTGGATTCAGGGTTCAATTAAGGCGGACACGGATGAAGAAGATGAAAGCAGGGATGAAGAGGATCCGACAGGACAAGATTTTTTCTGATCCTCTGCATCCTTGCTTCCATCCTCTTCATCCGTGTCCCGTTTTTTCGACGGTCCTGGAGGCCTGCACCTTCTTTTCCAGTGCCGCCTTCGCCCCGAGTGTGACCAGCGCCAGCAGCGTCAGCACGCTCGCCACCGCGAACGCCGCCGGCTGGTTGTACTCCTGGAACAGCTTCTCCACCCGCAACGGCATGGTGTCGGTCTGCCCGCCGATGCGCCCGCTCACCACGTAGATCGCGCCGAATTCGCCCATCGCGCGGGCGTTGCACAAAATGACCCCGTACAGCAGCCCCCACTTGATGTTCGGCAGCGTCACCCGCCAGAACATCTGCCAGGCATTCGCGCCGAGGCTACGGGCGGCCAGCTCCTCGTCCGGGCCGTTCGCTTCCAGCACCGGCAGCAGTTCACGGGCGACGAACGGGAACGTCACGAACGCCGTCGCCAGCACCAGCCCCGGCGGGCTGAAGATCACCTGATAGCCGTGCTCCTTCAGCCACTCGCCGAGCGGCGATTGCCCGCCGAACACGAGCACCAGCACCAGCCCGGCCACCACCGGCGATACGCTGAACGGCAGGTCGATCAGCGTGGTGAGGAGCGTGCGGCCGGGGAAGCGGAAGCGGGCGATGGTGTACGCGGCTGCGATGCCGAAGAGCGTGTTCATGGCGACCGCGAGCGGGGCGACGATGGCCGTCAGCATCACCGCGTGGCGGGTGTCCGGGTCGTTGAACAGGAACTCGAAGTACGCCAGCGGACCCTTGCTGAAGGCCTGCGCGAACACGTTGGCCAGCGGGATCGCCACCAGTACGCCGAGCGTCAACACGGTTGCGCCGACCATCAGCCACTTCAAATGACGGGTGACGAACCAGCCGACCGGGGCGAACAGCTTGCCCAGCCGCTTCACCACGCCCTGCCCCGCCGCCCACGCGCTCGCCGCTTCCAGCCCACTCCCGATGGCGTGCAACGGGCGGCGGATCAACAGCGGGGCCGACCCCGGTTGGCTCCAGCGTTCCAGCAGGTTCACCACACCCAACAGCAGGAACGACACGCACAACAGCAACACCGCCACCGCCGCGGCTTCGCGGTACGCGAACTCTTCCAACCGCGACACGATCAGCACCGGGGCGATCTCCGTCTGCCCGCGGATGTTGCTGCTGATGAAAATGACGGAGCCGTACTCGCCGATGGCACGGGCGAACGCGAGCGTGAACCCGGTGAGCGTGGGAGGCACGAGCATCGGCAGGATGACCCGGCGGAACGTCTGCCACTTGCTCGCGCCGAGCGTGGCGGCGGCTTGCTCCAACTCCGCGTCGGCGTCTTCGAGTACCGGCTGTACCGTCCGCACCACGAACGGGAAGCCGGTGAACACCAGCACCAGCACGATCCCGGTGGTGGAATACGCCCCTTCAAACCCGAGCGGGCACAGGAACTGACCGAGCCAGCCGTTCTTCACGTACAGGCTGCCATACACCAGCCCGGCCACCGCGGTGGGCAGCGCGAACGGCACATCCACGAGCGCTTCGACGATCCGCTTGCCGGGGAACTGGTAGCGGACGAGCGTCCACGCCACGATCAACCCGAGGGGCACGTTGATGAGCGCGGCTTGAAGTGAAGCACCGAACGTGAGTTGGTACGCGGCGACGGCCCGGTCGTTCCACACGGCGGCGCGGAACTCGTCGAAGCTCAGTTCGGTCGCCTTCAGCACGCACGCGGCCAGCGGCAACAGCACGAGCAGGGACAGGTACAGCAGGCTGGTGCCCAGCCCCAGGCCGAACCCCGGCAGCACCCGCCCGCGGGGGGACAGCCTCATGGGTGCCCTCCCGACGAGCCCCGGCCCCCCCGGGGGGGGGGGTCGGAATTGGCCCCGCCCGGGGGGGGGGGCGGGGGGGGGGGGGGGGGGAAAAAACC
>JANNVG010000874.1:0-1760 GCA_031414395.1 Fimbriiglobus sp. | reverse complement strand
GGCTGACGCCGCTCGGCTCGCCCCATCAATGCCTCACCCCGCGAAGAACCCCACCATCTCCGCCAGGGTGTACTCCTCCTCGACGGCCGTGAGCAAGTGCGTCGGCACGCTCATCTCGGCCGACCCGTTCGCCGGGCACAGTTGCACGTGCTGGGCGGTGATGGTCTGCAACACCTGCGGGTGCGTGAGCACCTTGAGCGGCGGGCGACGGCCGGCGTGGGCGGCCATGTGGTCGTACCGCGGGCAGGCGTGCGGGGCCGCCAAGCTGCGGTAGTGGTTGGTAGCGAACACGGGTTCATCACCACGCGGGCACCGCACGGCGGCCGTCGTCGGCGTCCGCTCGACCACCGCCCGCTCGTCGTTCCGCACACCCACCACCGTGACGACCCCGCCCGACATCAGCCGTTCGGACTTCACCAGTTCCAACGCCTCGCGGTAGTTCGTCGCCGTGTCGCACACGTGACGCAGGAACAGCAGCATCGGGAACCCGCCGGGGTCGGCCCCGCCGAAGGTGGCGTTCAGGGCGACCGCGAACCCGTTCTTCGACATCCCCGTGACGACACCGATCATGCCGAGGAAGCCGGCGTTCGTGCCGAACGGTTCGTCCACGAGGCAGCTCGCACGGGCCACCTTCCCGGCCGGCACCCAGTCCATGTTGCGAGCGAGCACCGGGCCGGCGGGGGTGGCAACGGCCAGCGTCGAGCAGCCCATGCCGCTGAAGCCGAGGAGCAAGTCGTAGCACAGGGTGGCGGTGAGCAGATCGAGGGGTGAGACGCCGACGACCGCGGCGGCGGTGGCGGCACGGGCGGCGTGAGCGGGGAACTTGGCCGCGACCATGCGGGCGACCTGCCCCGCCGCGGGGGCGTGCGCCACCAGTTCGAGCGTGCCTACGAGCAGAGCTTTCGCGTGGGCGACGAGTTCGGGCGGGTGCGGCGGGTCGGCACTCACCCGCGGCACCGGCTGGGTGGTGTACGGGCCGACGTTCGAGTGCGGCATGGCGGGGGCCTCCGTCGTGGTTCACCCGCTCACCGGACCCCACCGGCGGCCGTTCTCGCCGCGCGAACTCATACCAGGTGGCAGTGATCTGTTACTGGAGCCGGCCTCTGTGAGGCCGGTCGGACCGGGGTCACAGACCCCGGCGACAGCAAGACATTTCTGCAACCTGATATCACCCTTTCGGCTCGGGGACGGGGCGAGGAGGCGGAAACACCGGCCGCACAAACGGGCGGGTCTGTCGGCCGATGATACAACCCCGCCGACCCCACGCAAGCGACATCCGTCAGCGGTTGGCTTCACGCCCGGTTGACACACGCTCGCACCCGCCGGCACACCTTCGCCCACCGCACCGGGTCGTCGGTGAGCGGCAGCCGCAGCAGGTGCAGGGCCACCCCGCTCGGCGCCCGAAGTGTTTGCAGCTTCCACCGCCGGCCGGGGTACACCAGCCCGCACGCCGGCACGCCCAGCACGGCGGCATACGCGAGCGCCTGGTGAACGTCGGCGGCCGTCGGGTCGGGCTTCTTCCATTTCGCATCCCACACCGACACCGGGAACGAGTGGCGGAAGACGGTCAGGTCGGGGGTGAGGTCGAAGGAACCTACCCCCCCGGCCCCCCTCCCTGAGAGGGAAGGGGGAGCCATGGCAGAACCTACCCCCCCGGCCCCCCTCCCTAGGAGGGAAGGGGAGCCAAAACAAACTCCCCCCCCATACTCGCAGGAAGGGGGGGGCCGGGGGGGGGTGGGTTACGCCCCAACCCCACCACC
>JANNVG010000873.1:0-14989 GCA_031414395.1 Fimbriiglobus sp. | reverse complement strand
GCGGCGTTCGATCAGGCGTTGAAGGCGGAAGCGGGATTAGTGTCCACCCTCGCGGGAACCGCGTGGTTGGAGGGTTACCAGCAGTCCATGCCGGGAGCGTCGGGCTGGTGGCTGAACCCGACGGCGGAACCACCGGAGGTGCCCCCGCCCGAGTACCTGGCCACGGTGCGGCGGGTGGCGCGGGCGAAGGCGGCGTTCCCCGCCCGCGTCGAGTCGCCGGCACTCGCGGCCGATGTCGCCGACGCGGTCGCGCCCGTACCGCCGACCGCCCTCCGCTGGCGGTCGCCCGACGGCCACTCCGAGGCGCGGCTGAACCTGCCCGCGACTTCCGACAAAGAAGACGAAGCCGCGGCGCGGCCATTGAAACTGTTGACCGACGGTTCGGCCGCCGTCGGCGTGCCGATCCGCCTGGGCGACGTGTCGCGGACGACGGACGCGAACGGTCGGGTGACGCTGACGCTGGCCGAACTGCGACCGAACTGGGACGGGCGACTGTTCGTCGGTCGCCCGGAAGTGGAATGGCTTCTCGACACCAGTCCGCCGGAGTGACCCATGCCGATTCTGGACATGAGGCGGCTCCGCGAGGTCGCCGGCCGACCGCTCTCGGCGACCACCGCCGAAGACGCCGTCGTGGCCCTCGGCGGGTTGGCCCGGTGGTGGCTGTCGGACGCGGCGGTCGCTCTCGCACGCGATTTGGCCGACCCCGAAATCGACAAACTGCTCGGCACCGAGTCCCTGCCGAAGCTGCCCGACGCTCTCGGCTCGTGCTGGGTCGTGTGCGCGGTGAATGGCGACTTCCCGATGCTACGGACGGCGGTGGTGCTGCCGCTGCGGTGGGTGAAGGGCGCGCCGCCCTCCGCTGCCCTGCCGACATCACTGCGGGAACTGGCGGATCACGTCGTCACGCAGGTGGCCGCGATCAAGGATTTGCCCGCCGTCGGCGGGTGGGGGCTTCAACCCGACCCGCGGCTCGGGCTGGACCGCACGCCGCTGGCCGATGACTTGTTCAAGACACTGGAGTCCGGCTGGGCGAGCTTGACCGGCGGGCTGATCGCGGCCGTCCTCGGCCTGACCCCGAAGGCCGACGTGTGGGCGTCGGTTCAGTGGAACCCGGTCGCGGGCGCGATGGGGGTCGAGAGCCTTCCGGCGAAACTCGCCACCGCCGTCGCCTTTGGTGCCACTGCGTTCGCCGTCGCTCTGTCCCAGAAGGAAGAGGCCGAAAAGTGGGTGGTCGAGAACGCCGCCGACCGACTGGTCATCGTGCCGATCGCTTCGCCTTTGCCGCTCGATGCCTGGACGACTCTGACGCCGTATCTGGCGGCGCTCAGCCAGCGGCCGGAGCCGGCCACCGAAGCGATCCCCGATTCGTTCGACCGCTGCCGCTTCTACTACCGCACCCTGGCCCCGTTCTCGGATGGCGAGAAGAGATTCAAGCAGACGCACCTGCAATCCGAACTGGTCCGCCGCTGCCGCGCCAAACTGACCGCGAAGCACCCCACGTTCGCGGCCACGCATTTCGCCACCATCGTGACGCGGAGCGCCGATCTGCAGGTGCTCCTCGCCGGCGCGACGGCCGCCACCCATTGTCTGCTGCTACACACGGCGGACCTCGGCGAAGCGGTCGCCGAATGCCTGGGCGGACTGGGGGCCGACGTGACGGCGGTGCCGGTGATGTTCCGCAACACCGCCGACATGGGCGACGACATCCGCCGAGCGGTCGAGGCATTCGCGGCGGGCGTTCCCGCGGACCGGCTGGTGATCGACATCAAATCCGCGACCGCCAAGATGAAGTACTGGATGGGCCGTGCCGCAAAGCCGGGGAACTGGATTCTGAACCTGGAAGCGCGGATGCTGAACGACCGCCGCAACGACCCCGGAAGCGAAACCCCGGAAGTCTGGCAGGCTTGACGATTATCGGTCATCTGTCCCCGCCGCCGGCGTAACCCTGTCGAACTCCGCCCACCTGCCCGGAAAGGGTGTCATGTCCACCGCCATGTTGTCGTTCAAGATCGGCCCGGTGCAGCCGTTCATCGAGGCCGCCCGCACCCTCCGCGACCTGTGGTCCGGCAGCTACCTGCTGTCGTGGCTGACCGCGCACGCGATGACGCCGCTGTTCGAGAACGGCAAACTCAAACCGGGTGTGACGTTCATCACGCCGGATTTGGAGATCGCCCCGGATGTGGGCCAGACGAACAACCCGCTGCTGCGTGCCGCGCTCAGGCTTCCGAAACGCGGTTCCGGCGACCCGACCCTCGCCTGCCTGCCGCACACGTTCGCGGTCGCTATCGACGACGGCGTTGACGCGGACGACCTGCGAAACAAGTGCGTCTCGGAGTGTCGGGCCGAATGGACGCGGATCGCGGATGCAGTGCGAGTTGTGCTACGCGAACAGGCCGAGGGCCGGATGAAGACGTTCCTCGACTTGCCGACGTGGGATCGGCAAATCGAGACGCACTTCGAGATCACCTGCGTCGTGCGAGAAACCCTGGGAACTGCACCCGATTCCAAAGCGTGGGCCGTGAACGAGTGGGACAAGCTGGCCGAGTTGTTGGAAATGACCCGCTCCGTGCGGCACGTCCCGGCTTACTCGCCGACACCCGACGAGAAGGGCCGGTTCCCCGTGAAGTGCAGCCAACTGGGGAGCCTTGAGCAGATAGGGCCGGCCGACTTCGATAAGGCGAAGGCGTACTGGGCGGGCCTCACGCGGAAGGGGAACGACGAGACCCCGAAGAAGAAGTGGGACGGGTTGCACGGCACCGGGCTGCAATCCAGCGACAAGCTGTGCGCGGTCGCACTGGTGAAACGGTTCATGTGGCCGTTCTACTTCGCCAAGTCCGCCAAACATCCTCGGCTTGACATGGATGTGCGGGAACTTCGCCTCACCGACACCGCGACGATGGCCGCGAAGAAGTGGCTCGGTGAAGGCGAGATTGAAATCGATCCGAAGGTGGAGTGGAAAGAATCGGAGTGCGGGCACTGGAGCGGTCAGTGGCTGCACTGGACCACCCGCGATCAGGACGACGACGCGGTTTGCCCGGAACCGATCTGGAATCGCATTGACGCCAAGCGGCGAGCGCAAGGGAAGCCGCCGACGTACTTCGCGCTGATGCACCTCGACGGCGACAACATGGGCGACATGTTCAAGGGCAGCCGGGGTCGGATCGTCGAGACGACCACGAAGCTCACCAAATTCGCGGCAGGCGTGAAGCAGATCGTCGAGGACCAGGGCAAGGGAGAACTCATCTACGCCGGCGGGGACGACGTGTTGGCGTTCTTGCCGACCGAGACGGTCATCGAGTGCGCCCGGCAACTCCGCGAGGCGTTCGGCGCGGCGCTCGGCAAGGACGCGACGCTCTCCGGCGGCATCGCGGTCGTGCATTACAAGGAAGACCTGCGGTTCGCCCTCGGGCAGGTGCGGGCGGCGGAAAAGGCCGCCAAGCGGATCTCCCGTGCGACGCTGCCACCCGGCCAGTTGCCCAAGAAGGACGCGCTGGCGCTGACCATCTGTAAGCGGTCCGGCGAACACAGCACGGTCGTCATGGGGTGGCCCGAAGCCGAGAAACTTCAGCCCCTGATCGCGGCCTTCGTCGCCAAGGCGTCGGACCGCTGGGCGTACAAGCTGCGGGCCGAGTTGGAGACGCTGAAAGGACTGCCGCTGGAAGCGGGCAAAGCCGAAGCCCTGCGGCTCGTAGGTCGCGGTGAGTTCGGCAGCAAAGAGAAGAAAGTGGCGTTCGAGAAGGTCATCGGCGACTTGTTCGAGGCGTATCAGAAGCAGATGCAACACGAGGCCCGCAACTGGACCGACTCTGAAATCCTCACCGGGTTCGTGGCGCTGTGCCAGTCGGCGTCGTTCCTGGCGCGGGGGAAAGAATGATGGCCACCGCAACCAGCTGGGTCGGGCTACGACTCGACCCGCTCGACACCCTCTTCTTCCGCGACGGCCGGCCGTTCGACGCCGCCACGCGGGCGTCCGGCGGGCTGCCCCAGCCGCAAACGCTGGCCGGGGCACTGCGAACGGCGCTGCTCGCGCGGACGGGCTTCGACTTCGCTGCGTTCGCACGGAAGCGGAAAAACGCCGACGTGATGACCGCCCTCCGCGACGGCCAGCCGGCGGAATGCGCCCCGATCTTTAAAGCCTGCTTCCGCGGGCCGTGGCTCGCGCTGGCGACAAGTGACAACGCGGTGTCACCGCTGTTGCCGATGCCCGAGACGCTGAAGCGGGCGAAGGCCGGGGGCTGGTCGGTGGCGACGCCGGTGAAGTCGGTGCCGGGGTGGAGCGACCCGTTGCTGAAACCGCTGTGGCGGACGCCGCAACCCGATCCGAAGGCGGAAGCGGAGTTCATCCCTCTCCCGATCCTAACGCGGTTCCTGCGAAACGGAGACCTGCCGACCGAGATCGAGAGCCGCCGCGAGTTGTTCACCCGCGAGGCGCTCTTTGGTTTCGACCATCGCGTTGGTATCGAGGTGGACAAGGACACGCTGACCAGCGCCGACGGCATGCTGTACGTCATCAGCCTGCTGGCCACCAAACGCAAGATTCTGTTGGACAAACGGAGGCGAAAGGACGAGGCCGGCTACGAGCAGGAAGAGCGAGAAAAACGAACGGTCTGCCTGTACGCCGAGGTCGGCGGGAACGTGGCGACGCACTTCAGCACACCTCTTGTCGTGCCCTTCGGCGGCGAGGGGAAGTATGTGCAGGTGACGAAAACGACCGCGCCGGCCTTCACGACTCCGACGGCAACGACCGGTCCGGCCTTCTGGTACTTGGCCACGCCGACGTTCTTCCCTCCGACGGGCCGGCCGCTGCCGAAACCCCCGTCGGCCAAGCTGATCGCTGCCGCGAGCGGGGCCGGGGTGCCGATCTCCGGGTGGGATGTGGCCCGCAACGGCCCGCGTGCCACGCGGTTCGCGGTGCCGGCGGGGGCGGTCTACTTCGTCGAAGGCGACTGCCGGGCGGACGACTTCTTGAACACCGGGAACGCAAACGAATCCAACGACCTCCGCCAGGAAGGCTGGGGCTTCGCACTATCTGGAACATGGGGAGGACTGACGTGAGCACCGAACCGACATCCGCCGGGCTGTTGGGCATCCACGCCCTGACCGCCCTGCACCCCGGAGCCGGCACCGCCCTGGGCACCGTGGACCTGCCGGTGCAACGCGAGCGGCACACCGGCTGGCCGACCATCGCCGGCAGTGCGCTGAAGGGCATCCTCCGCGACACCTGCCGCGAGCAGGTGAAAACGAAGAGCTACCCCACCGACGAACTGCACGACGACGGCAAGATCAAGCGGACCCGCCGCGACCAAGCCAATGCCGACGACGTCATCACGCAGTTGTTCGGCCCGCCGCAGGGGTCGAGTGGCGAGAATGCCGGCGCGGTTAGTGTCACCGACGCGCGGCTGCTGGCGTACCCGGTGCGGTCGCTGAAGGGGGTGTTCGCCTGGATCACCTGCCCGACCGTGATGGAGCGGTTCGCCCGCGACGTGGGGATGACCAAGTTGGTCGGGGTGCCCGCACTGGACAAATTGAAGCTGGCCGTCCCGCTCACGGCGATGCTTCCGCCCGGCTGCCCGTGCGCCATCGACGGCAAGCACATCCTGCTCGAAGAGTTCAAGCTGGACGTGGTGGCCGGCGACCCGACCGCCTGGGCGACTTCCGTGGCAAACCTGCTGCTACCGAAGGTCGAGAACCATCCGCACTACGCCGACACAGTGAAGCGGTTTGAGAAGCAGCTCGTGGTGGTCCACGACGACGACTTCACCCACTTCGTCAAGTATGCCACCGAGGTGACGGCCCGCATCGGCCTGGATTACGAGACGAAGACGGTGAAGAGTGGCGCTCTGTTCTACCAGGAGTTCCTGCCCACCGAGTCGCTGTTCTACTCGGTGGTGATCGTGAACGCCGCCCGCACCCGTCGGGAGAAAAAGGACGACCCGGCGGTTGAGGGCAGCACCCTGATGAGGAACTTGGGCGACCGCATCGCGGCCATCCCCAACGGCGTCCTCCAGATCGGCGGCGACGAGACGACCGGCAAGGGGTTCTGCTCCGTCCGCCTGACCACCGGAGGTGTCAAGTGAGTACCGAATCGAAGGCCACCCCGGACCAGGAGCGGGCCAAGCACGCCTGGAAAGTGGTTCAATACATCCTTCGGGAATACCCACCGGAAACCGTGAACGGCAAGACGACGCCCCACAAGACCGCCAAGCTGTTCGGCAACGCGGCCCGCAAACTGCCGGTGCGGATCATGTCGTCGGGGTTGGGGCAAGCTCTGGCATTCCTCCGCGCGAAGAACAAGACGCAGGACCTTCTCGAAGCACTCGGCGACTGGGTTCTCGGGGAGCGAACTCAGACGGCCTTGCTGGACGCCATCGTCAACGGCAACGCCGATACGATGCGCCAACAGTCAGCGGAAACGCTCGCCTACCTCCAGTGGCTCAATCGCTTCTGTGAAGCGGAGCAACTGACCGAAGACACGGAGGCCGAGTAATGCCCCTGATGATCCCACTGCCGCCGGGACCGCGCGATCTGGCACGGCAGAACACGCACCCCGGCTTGGCGCTCGACAAGTACCCCGAATCGTGGGATTCCACGGAAACGCGCGACGGGAAGCTTTCCGAGAAGGTACAAGGGCCAACCCTGGCGAAGGTCGTCGCCATCGCGAACGCTACGCCAATTCCCCCCAACGACGCGAACCCGTCGCCCAATCCTCAAGGCATCTACCCCGACCTGTTCAAACGGTGGGAAGCCACCATTTGCAAGGGCGCGCTCGCCTTCACCGGCACCACCGCCGGGCCGCTGACGCTGCACTTGGCCCGCGCGTCCGCCCTGGAAAACGCCGGCATCTGCCTGCACCGCATCTACGGGTTCACGTACCTGCCCGGCAGCGGGCTGAAGGGGCTGGCCCGCGCCTTCGCCGAAACCGTGTGGCTCGACAAGTTCGAGACCGAAGCCGAGAAAGCGAAGCAGTGGCCGCTGATCGAAGCGGTGTTCGGGTGGGCACCCGGTTCCGACGAGATGAAGAACTCGGACAAGAAGACCATCACCAAACCCTGGAAACCGCAGGGCGTGCCGAAGCACGGCGAGAACGATTCGGCCCGCGCCGGGTCGGTGATCTTCCACGACGCCTGGCCGGAGAAGTGGCCGCGGTTGGTGACGGACATCCTGAACAGCCACCACGCCGAGTACTACAAGCAGAGAGCGGCCACCGACCGCGTGCCCCCACCCGGCGACTGGGAAGACCCGATCCCGGTGTACTTCCTGAGCGTCGCACCGGACCAGAAGTTCCGCTTCGCCGTCGCGCCGCGGCGCAGTGACACCCCGATGTCACTGGTGGAGCAGGCCCGCGATTGGCTGATCGGCGGGCTGACGCAACTCGGCGCGGGGGCGAAGACGGCCAGCGGGTACGGCGACTTCACGGATATCCGCGACACGCAAGGGCGGGCGATCCCGCTGACGCCAATCGTGTCGGCGAAGCGGCCGAGTTTCACCGCTACGCTGGAGTTGGTGACGCCGGCGTTCGTTGGCGAAGCCGACAAGCACGCCGTCCGGCTCCGCTCGGCATCGGTGAAAGCTCTTCTGCGAAAGTGGTGGCGCGCCTCGCGAGCGCACCTGTCAGTGCAGGAGTTGGCGCGTCTCGAAGCGGAGGTGTTCGGAGACACAAAAGTCGGACAAGGTGCTACTGTCCGAACCTCGCCGTCCACGGGACTCAACATCTGGCAGCGCGGGCAAGACATGGGACCGGGAGGTAGCCCGCTCGTGTATCTCGGATACGGTCCGATCCAGTACGACCGCCAATCGAGACGGAACCTCACGCAGTTCGACGCACTCAACGTCGAGCAGACGGTCGCGGTGGTTCTCCGTACCCGAGCGGCCGCTCACGTCCGCGAACTCATGGGGGCGGTATGGATGTTCGCGGCGTTGGGCGGCATAGGGTCGCGGAACCGCCGAGGCTGGGGTTCGCTCAGTCTCCTCAATCTGGATTGGGCCGAACACGGCATGCCGGAGCTCTCCGCGGCCACGAGTGTTGAGGAGTACCGCGCGAAACTGTTGGCGGGGTTGGAAATCGTCTGTCCCGCCGTCACCCGCGTGGCGGCCGGGGCGGCAGGGTGGACTGCCCTCACCGCCGACACGCGGTTCGTGTTCAGCGGCGACTCGTTCACCGAGTGGCATCACGCGCTGGCCGACCTCGGCGACAAGTTCATGTTCTTCCGGAGCCGAGACCACCGCACGCTCCCGCGTGCCGCCCGGCCCAGTCCAGGGCCAGACTACTTCGAGACGAAGAACTTGTTGACGAACACTCTGCCGCTGCCGACTTCGGTGCCCGAGCGAACTGGCTTCGGGTTGCCATACATCCAGCAGTACAGTTCGCTGGGCGGTGACACCGCGACGTTCACCCCGCAGTGGATGGTCGGGAGTCAGCGGACCAGCGGCCGCCGCGCGTCCCCGCTGCTGTTCAAGGTGATCAAACTCGGGCCGAAGCGGTTCCACTGGCAAGTCGCCTATCTCCCCGCGCGGTTCCTCCCGCCTGGAGCGACGATCCGCGCCGAGCGTACTCGGCCGAAACCGATCGCACCACTTCCGCTCGGTGCGGGAAGACCGTTTCCGACACCGAGCGAGTACGGCGTCCCGCGCCTCGGTCTGCCGCCGCAGAACACGCTCGTTGCGGACTTCCTGGACTGGCTGACGGGAGTGGAGTATGCCATCGCAAATCCCCCGCCACCCCCACCACCGCCGCCAAGGCCCCTGGCCAACGGCCAGCCGGTGAAGGCGAAGATCGTGGCCGACCCGAAGGACAAAGGCCGACCGTTCGCCGAGGTGCAAGGGCTGGTCGGGAACATCCTGAACCCGCCGGCCGGCCGCACGTTCGCGGTCGGTGAGGAGGTGGATTTGGTCATCAACAGCGTCAACGTCGCGGCGAAGCAGATCGCCTTCCGCTGGCCCGCGTAACCGACCTGGAGGAACTGACGCCATGCCCCGCCCGATCCTGCTCTGCACCGTGGGCACGAGCCTGACAGAATCGAACCTGAAGCACCTTCGCGAGAACATGGCGAAGGATCATGTGAAGCCGGAGGATAAGAAGACCATCCCGACCGGCTTCGAGGCCTTTGGGGAAGCCCTGGCTGTGGCTTATGAGAAGAAGGACTGGGCCGGCGTTGCTGCGGTTCTCGGACAGTTCCCACTAACCTTGCGGCTGTGCGGAGCCGAAGTCAACTCCATCGCCAGCCTGATCGCCAACGGGTACTCGCCGGCCGACTGCGGCATCTACTTCTTCCACTCCGACACGTCGGACGGGAAGAACATCGCCGACGTGCTGGTCCGGCTGTACGCCGCGCGGGGCCACTCGCCGGTGGCCGCCGTGCCGGTGCCGGACTTGCAGGACGCCGACCCGAAGCGGTTCCGAACGAAGGGCCTGCGGAACCTCGCCAAGTTGCTGTGCGGCAAGGTGCGGGAGCACTCGGCCGAGGCGTGCGCGATCAACGCCACCGGCGGGTACAAAGCGCAGATTGCGGTCGCCGTACTGCTCGGCCAGGCGTTAGGCATCCCGGTCTACTACATGCACGAGCGGTTCAGCGAGATCATCGCCTTCCCGCCGATGCCGGTGGCGCTGGACTTCGAGTTCTGGATGAAGATGAGCGGCACGCTCGCGGTGCTGGAGCGGGAGGCGGTGCCGAAGGCGGAGTTCGCCGACGAGTGGGACGAGAAGGCGGAGAGCCTGGTGGACGTGACCGACATCGACGGCGTCGAGTACCTGGAACTGTCCGCCACCGGGCAGATCTTCCACGAGACCTTCCGCCAGCGGTTCCGCACCGACAAGGACGCCGTCCTGCCGCCGCCGGCGGTGGTCAAGAAGTCGCCCCACTTCGAGGACGCCGGGTGGCCCGGCACCTTCCCCACCGCCGTCCGGTTCGTCGAGCGCGTCACGGCCGAGCTGCCGTTCGTCGCCCGCTGCGCCACCCATTACTACAACCCCGACCTGCCGGAACGCACCCGGTTCAAATCGAAGCGGGACGGCATCGAAGGGGTGTTCGGCGACGGCACGCGGACGGTCAAATTTCTGGTGGAGACGACGGCCGTCACCGCCGGTCAGCGGGCGGCGGCGGTCGCGGCGCTGAACCTGTGGTTGGCGGACGCTCGGTAACGAGGCCGTACTCGCCCTCGCCACACGGCTGATCGCCACCGCCGAGGCGGGGACCACGAGTGCCCCGACGACGGAATCCGCTGACACGCCGGCGTGACATACGGCGCTCGCCGTGCAAGAGATTCGCCCGGTTGGTACACTGCTCCTCATGTTGCTGTTGCACTGCGGGATGGTCGGGCGGGCGGTCGTGCTGTGGGGCGAGCGCACGCCCACGCCAAACACCACCACACCGACCGCCAAGCGCCCCGCTCACCACCCGTTCGCGGCGTCGGCCGATGAACTGACCGTCACGCTCGCCGCGCTGAACGTCGTCGCCAAACCGACTGCACTCACCCTCGCGCTGCCGTCGGTTCGCGGCGGGCCGGCGCCGTCGTCGCCGCTGCTCGGTGAACTGCCGACCGGCAAGCCGACCCTGAAAGCGTGGCTCATCCCTGCCGCTGAAACAGAACTGTCCGCCGCACTCGCCTTCCTCGCCGGTGTCGGCGACCGGCCCGCGCTCGGCACGGGCGTCGGCGTCGGCGTCACGCTCCGCTACTGTGGGCAGGCGGTGCGGTTCGCTGCCACGCTCGTCGCCCGCGAACAGTTCCTGCCCGACGTGGTGCAGGAGGGCAAGCACTGGTTCGCCCGCTGGGTGCCGGTGATCGCCGGGGCCGACCGCGGTCGCTTCGACCTGTTGGCGAAGGCGATGCCACCGGCGTGTCGGGCCGAAGCGCGGTCGGCCGCCGACGTGCTGCGGGCGTTCCTGGCGGTGGCAGTCGATGCCCTCGCGCGCGGCGGCGGGGTGAAGCCGCCACGGGCGGCGGAGAGCGTTCACGACCACTGGTTGCACGCGCTCGCTTCGCCCACCGGCAAGATGGGCAGTGCGGACGCCGACAGTTCGCAACTGTCCGCTCAAGTGCGGGAGTGGCGGGCGCCCGTCACCAGTACCCAACAGGCCGCGTACCGCCTGTGCCTGCGTCTCGACGAACCGGCCGACGATGACCGTCTTCAGACGTGGCACGTGCGGTATCTCCTTCAAGCGCACGCCGACCCGAGCCTGCACCTGCCCGCGGCCGACGTGTGGGCCGGCACCGCCCGCGCCGCCGCCACCGACCCGAAGCCGATCCTGCTAGCCGGGCTGGGGCAGGCGGCGAACCTGAGCGCGGACGTGGGGGCCAGCTTGAAGGCGTCCGCGCCGGTCGGGTTCACCACCAGCACCGCCGGCGCGCATCGGTTCCTGAACGAGACGGCGTGGCTGCTCGAACAGGCCGGGTTCGGCGTGCTGCTGCCGGCGTGGTGGAGCGGGCTGGCCGTCAAGCCGCAGGTGGTGACGGCGGGGGCGAAGGTGAAAAGCCCGCCCATGAATGGCGGCGGCGGGATGACGCTCGAAGACCTGGTGCAGTTCGAATGGCGGGTGGCCGTCGGCGACGACGAGGTGACGCTGGCCGAGTTGCAGGAGCTGGCGAAGGCGAAGGAGCCGCTGGTGAAGTTCCGCGGCAAGTGGGTGCAGGTGAACGAGGCCGACATCCGCGCGGCGATTGAGTTGCTGCGGAAGAAGCCGGCGAAGATCACCGCCCGAGAGGCCATGAAGCTGGCCCTGGGCATCACGCCCGCGAACACTCCGCTGCCCGTGCGTGGCGCGACCGCGACCGGGTGGGTGGACGGCTTCCTGAAGGAGTTGACCGCCGCCGCATTCGCCGAGTTGCCCCCGCCGGCCGGGTTGCGGGCGACGTTGCGGCCGTACCAGGTGCGGGGGTACTCGTGGCTGGTGTTCCTGCGGCAGTGGGGGCTGGGCGCGTGCCTGGCCGACCACATGGGCCTGGGCAAGACGCTGCAACTGCTTGCCGTGCTGCAACACGCCCGCGAGCAGGGCGAGACGAAGCCGACCCTACTCGTGTGCCCAATGTCGGTGGTCGGCAACTGGACCCGCGAGGCGGCGCGGTTCACCCCCGACCTGTCCGTTCACGTTCACCACGGGCCGAACCGGGCGAAGACGGCGGCGGCGCTGAAAAAGGCGGCGGCGAACACGGCGGTGGTGCTCACCAGTTACGGCCTGCTCGCCCGCGATCAGAAGGTGCTGGAGCCGATGAACTGGTCGGCGGTGGTGCTGGACGAAGCGCAGACGGTGAAGAACCCGAACACCAAGACGGCGCAGGCCGCCCGCGCGCTGCCGGCCGACTTCCGCGTGGCCCTCACCGGCACGCCGGTCGAGAACCACGTGGGCGACCTGTGGGCCATCAGCCAGTTCCTCAACCCCGGCCTGCTCGGCACCGCCGCCGCCTTCCGCCGCGAGTTCTTCACCCCCATCCAGCACCACAACGACGCCGCCGCCACCGCCCGCCTGAAGAAGCTGACCGCGCCGTTCCTGCTGCGGCGACTGAAGACCGACCCGACGGTGATTACCGACCTGCCGGCGAAGATCGAGCAGACGGCGTACTGCACGCTCACCCGCGAGCAGGCGTCGCTGTACACGGCAGTGGTGAACGAGCTGGGCGAGAACCTCACGGACACCGAGGGCATCCAGCGAAAGGGCATGGTGCTCGGCGCGCTGTCCAAGTTGAAGCAGATCTGCAACCACCCGGCGCAGTTCCTGGGCGACCGCTCGGCCATTCCCAACCGCTCGGGCAAGCTGGCCCGCCTGACGGAGATGATGACCGAGGTGATCGAGTCGGGCGAGAAGGCACTCGTGTTCACGCAGTTCACCGAGATGGGCGACATCCTGCAACGGCACCTGCGGGACGCGTTCGCGCGGGAGGTGCTGTTCCTGCACGGCGGCATCCCGCGGAAGCAGCGGGACGCGATGGTGGCAAGGTTCCAGTCGGCCGACGGCCCGCCGGTGTTCCTCCTGTCGCTCAAGGCCGGCGGCACCGGGCTGAACCTGACGGCGGCTACTCACGTGTTCCACTTCGACCGCTGGTGGAATCCGGCGGTGGAGGAGCAGGCGACCGACCGCGCCTTCCGCATTGGCCAGACCCGCACGGTGCAGGTGCATGCCTTCGTGTGCGCCGGCACGCTGGAAGAGAAGATCGACGAGATGCTCGCCCGCAAGCGAGAAGTGGCCGGCCGGGTGGTGGGCACCGGCGAGGCGATGCTGACCGACTTGAGTGACGCGCAGTTGCGAGACGCGCTGGCCCTGCGGCCCGGCGCGGTGGAAGACCTGTAGCCGGCCTCTGTGTGGCCGGATTCCAACCGGCCTCACAGTGGCCGGCTACAACAACGCACCGACCTCGGAGTTCGTCATGTGGTACCGCGAGTTCTTCCCGCAGTCGAAGCCGAAGGCGGTGGCGGGCGGCATCAAAGCGCAATCGAAATCCGGCGCGTTCGGGCAGACGTGGTGGGCCAAGCGGTGGATCGCCGTCCTGGAGGGCTTCAACATCGGCTCGCGGTTGGCGCGGGGCCGCTCCTACGCCCGCAAGGGGCAGGTGACGGACATCGCCGTCAAGCTGGGGCAGGTGAGCGCGAAGGTGCAAGGCTCCTCCCCGCAACCCTACGCCGTCAAGATCGTCATCCCGACCATCCCCGACCGCGACTGGGCAAAGTTGGCGACCGAGTTGAACACGCAGGCGGTGTTCGCGGCCAAGCTGCTGGCCGGCGAGATGCCACCCGACATCGAGACGGCGTTCACCGCCGCGGGGCTGTCCCTCTTCCCGAAGTCGCTCAAGGAGATCGACACCGACTGCTCGTGCCCGGACTGGTCGAACCCGTGCAAGCACATCGCGGCCGTGTACTACCTGCTCGGCGAGGAGTTCGACCGCGACCCGTTCCTACTGTTCCGCCTGCGGGGGATGGAACGCGAAACACTCGGCCGACAACTCTCGGCCACGCCCGCCACGGCACACGCACCACCCGAACCGCCGACGCCACCGGAGCCGCTGCCGGCCGACGCCGCCGCGTTCTGGGCGGGCCCGCCACTTCCACCCGGTTGGCTTGGCGACGTGCGGACCCCGCCGGTGAGCGCGGCGCTGCCCAAGCGGCTCGGCGGGTTCCCGTTCTGGCGCGGAGCCGGGCGGTTCCTGGACTCGCTCACCCCCACCTACTCGGCCGCCGCCGGCCGCGCCGTCGCGGTGCTCGAAACCGACACATCCGGCGACGGCGGGGGATTTTGACACGCGGACTTGTAGCGGACGGGCATCGGACCCTTTATGTTGGGGAAGAGAAGAGGTCCGGCCGGGAGGCGACACGACACGCAGCCGTCCCAACGGGATCACCGCGCTGTTGAGTGACAGCGGGTTGCGTTGATGTCTTACTGTAGCCGGGGTCTGTGACCCCGGTCCGACTGGCCTCACCGAGGCCGGCTACAACAGAGCATCACCGCAATATGGGATGACACCCGGTTGTCACCACACGAATGGGCCGCAACGACTCCCCGTCCCAGTCGAACCAGCGGGCCGCGTGTGAACACACGAGGCACCAACCAGTGACCGGGATCTCACGCCGGACTGACGGGAGTGTCGCCCGAAGTTCCCGGCACGCGCGCGTGGCCCAGTGAACCAGGCGCTGCAAGGGACCGGCGGGGGTCAGCCTAATTTGTAACTTCACTCATTCGCCGCCGGCCCCTGAACTGGGTCGTTCGGCCACAGAGGGTTTTCGGGTCTTGGAGCGCTTCCGCCACCGTTGGGACAACTCGCCGAAGTCGGTGGTGATACCGGCTGGCGATGCTACGCCGCGGCGACGTGGGCGGTGGCTGGTTGTCTGCCCGACCTGCCGGCAGTGCGCCCGGCTCCAGTGCTGGTCGGGGCGGTTCGGGGTGTGGGGGGAGTGGTGGGAATGAAACAGTCGGCACCATCGGCCGACGACCTTCGCAAAATGACTGACGCCCGCCGGGTTACGGCGGGTGTTTGGAATCGAGCGGAGAGGAAGGAAAACTCCCGG
>JANNVG010000872.1:0-31560 GCA_031414395.1 Fimbriiglobus sp. | reverse complement strand
GTTGAAGAGACGTTGGTGCGAGGCGCGTCGGCGGCGGCGATCGCGCGCAAGTACGACGTGAACGCGAACCTCGTATTCGGTTGGCGCCGGTTGTACAAGCAGGGTCTGCTCGATGCGAGCCAGGAACCGGCGGCGAAGCTGCTGCCGGTCGAGGTGACCACGCCGAGTCCGTCCACGGTGTCGATGACTCCATACGACTGCTGGCCGACATCCGTCAGGCCGAACGCACGGGCTGCGTCTGCCGGATTGCCGCTGTCGAGCGACCAGTACGAGTGGTTCGCCCCGTCCGTGCGGAAGTGGGCGTAGGCCTTCTCGACGACCCCCACCCACATGCTGTCCTGTACGCCCAGGCCGGCGTTCCGCAGGTCGCCGGCGCCGCTCCAGGTGGGGAGGTCGGCGTCCACCCGATAGAAGTGATCCCCGAGCTTCACCAGGTACGTCCCGTCCCCGGCGTCCGCGACCATGTGCCGGATTTCCTGGGGATTGTCGTTCGCGACCGCCGCGGCGGTGGCCATCATCCAGCAGTCGCCGCGGTCCTGTTGGGTCACGTCCAGGTTGGTCGGCCCTGCGTTGGCGAACAGGGGGCGGCCGGCGAAATTCTGGTAGTTCTCGCCGATCATGTTCCCGAACGGGTCGATGGTGGCGTCCGGGTCGGCGATGTTATCCCCGTTGAAGGTGCGGTCTGCCCCGTTCCGGAACTCTCGGACGCCGTGGACTACGTCCTGCGCGGCGTCCGCGCCGGAGACGTAGTCCGTGCCGAAGACACCGTAGTCGTCCATCCACACAGTGTCCCACCCGCTCGGGTCGTGCCACGCGTTCCCAGCGACGACGGTGTCGCCCAGCCCGCTGTCGATCGCGATGAGTGCGTCATGCCCCCCCTCCCCGTTCAGGTAATCGATCCCCTCCCCACCAACGAGTGTATCGTTCCCCACTCCGCCCGCGGTTCCGGCGATGTTGTTGTCGCCGTACATCGTGTCGTTGCCGTCGTTCCCGTACACGGAGTCGTGCCCCGGTCCGCCTCGCATGGTGTCGTTGTCCCCGTCCCCGTACAGTGTGTCGTTGTCGCCACCACCACGCATCTCGTCGTTGCCCTGCCCGCCCCGCAGCGTGTCGTTCCCGCCGTTGCCGTAGATCGCGTCGTTGTTGGTCCCGCCGGTCAGCCGGTCGTTCATCGGCCCGCCGCTGAGGACGTCCGCACCGGCCCCGCCGTCGGCGATGGCCGAGAGGTAGGCGGAGTTCTGGAACGAATCATTCCCGCCGCCGCCGTAGAAGTACACCTCGCCGCTGCGGATGAGGGAGGCGGAGAAGGTCTGGGCGACGCCGTTGTGGACGACCTGCACCTTGGAAATCTCCCACCAGTTGGCGGGTGCCGTCTGGGACACGGTGACGGTGTCGACCGCGTTCGTGCCCACGATCATCAGGCTGCCGCCGGACAGGTAGGCCGGCACTTCGCGGGACTCCAGGGTGGTCAGCCCCAGTTGAGCGCGGGTGGCCGGGTTCGAGCGGCGGATGGTCTTCGGGGTGCGGCGGAAGATCCTGGAGAACAGGGAGGTGCGGGTGACGGACATGGCTCAGTTTCCCGTGAGGTGCGAGTCGGTGTTCGACCCGCTAACCCCACACACGCAGTCCGGCGGCAACCACGCCACATTTTCACCCACTATTTTTCCGGCTCGGCGATCGCCGTCCGTAACCAGGCTCGGGCGTACGCCCACACCCGGTCGGCCGACCGGGGGGCGATGCCCAAGGCGGCGGCGTCCGGGATGCTAAGCCCGGCGAAGTACCGCAGTTTCACCAACTCGGCCGCCTGGGGATCGGCGGCGGCCAGGCGGTCGAGGGCGGCGTCGACCGCGAGCAGTTCGCCGTCGCCGCGGTTGTCGGGAGCCACGAGGGCGTCCTCGGGCAGATCGATGCGGGCGGCGGTCCCGCCCCGCTTGAGAGCGTTCCGGCGTCGCGCCCGATCAACCAGGATGTGCCGCATGGCCTCGGCGGCGGCGGCGAAGAAGTGGCTGCGGTCCGCCCAGCGGGGGCCGTCCGACGGTCCGACCAGCTTCATGTACGCCTCGTGGACCAGCGCGGTCGCGTCCAGCGTGTGGTCGGCGGCCTGCCCGAACATTCGGGCCGCGGCCAACCGACGGAGTTCGGCGTACACGAGCGGGAGCAGGGAGGCGGCCGTTCGGCGGTCACCGGCCGCGTCAAGTGGACGGGTCGTGTCAGTCATGACCGACCAGTGTAACAGGTAGCGCTGGCCACACACTGTCTCAAAACGCGGAAGCGAACATGCCCACCCGTCGCCGAACGTTGACCCTCGGCACGACCCGCATGGCGGCGAGCAGCGCGTCGTAGGCGGCGCGGTACTCGCCCTCCTCCCGCGCCTGGCAGGCGGCGGCCAGCTCGGCGTCGGCACGGGGCGGCAGCGAATTCCAAAACCCGATGCCCCCGCCGCCCGCCACCAGACTCGCCACCCCGGCGACGAGTCCCCACCCGACCGGAACGTGACGACGCACGGCGCTTTCTCCGGTGGTGTCGGCCGCCGGAGGGCACACGGCCCCGGTCGCCGGCGGAATGCTACTTAAAAACACCATCACTCACGTCGCACTGTTCGTCCTGCATGAACAGGGTCGACCGGCGGTTTCTGGACCGGGTGGGGTTCCGCATCCGCGAGCGGCAGCAGGCGACTTGGCCTCCTCCGACCCCGAGAAGGCATCGGTGTACGCGGCCCTCCTGTGGTCCGCCGACGAGACGTTCAAGCCGTTCGTGGAGCCGTGGCCCGCCGACGTGGTCGAATCCGACGGTCTGTTCCTGGGGATCCGCGTCATCCGGTACGCGGAGGTGGAGGCGGAACGACTGCTGAAGCGGGGAGGGGCCGGCGTGCAGGCGGTGGCGGACAGCCTGTTCACTCGCGAGGATCACCGGCTGATCGGGCGGGAACTGGACGACCTCCTCCGGCTGCACGGCGGCCCGCCGTCGCCACTCACTCCGTGAGAGGTGTCGGGGCGAGAACGCGGTTGGAGAAAATATGCATCTGGCCGTGGCAGACCCTCCTGCCGACTAGCGTTTCGGCTCACGCCGAGCGCCCGCCCTGCACATGAACGCGTCCGCGAGTGACCCTCATTCGGAGATGGCAGTCGGTCACTGTAGCGGTGATGAAAACTGGCACTGTTGCGGCGGGAAACGGCGTCGTTCAGGAGACCAACTCCGATGGATCCAATCTGGCTCAACGGTAAGTTGTTGCGGCTGTGAGCCAGGTATGGCGATTGCCATGATGTTTTCATTGCCTCTCCTCCGAAACTTGTGTCAACAAATCCACACCTTTGGGTGGCCAGACTGCACACGAACGGAGCCCAATTACGACGGGTGTGAGTTGCCGTTCCACTCACAGCATCGTCCGGGAAAAATTGTTCGCACTTACTTGATCGCCAGTCAGCTTGCTGTGATAATCAGCCAAACTTAGCACTGCTCTCCCTGGCCAATGCCACCCGATGGCTCTCACTCGGCCCACGCTCGATGGGTTCGTCCGCTCGACCGCCTGCCCGCTCGGCGTCGGCAAGTTGACCCAATTCGACCGCACCACCGCCGCCATCGACTACTTCGTCGGGCCGAGCTGCCCGCCCGTCCGCGAATCGGTCCCCGCCGAGTCCGTGCGGGCGGTGGAACTCGCCTGCGAGACCCGCGCGTACCGGCGACTGGCCGACGGGGTGTCGTGGCAGGCCGGTCGCGCGCTGGCCAAGCACCACGAAAACTACCTCGTCCGCTTCCCGAACGCCAACGGGCCCCAGTTGGTGCCCGAAGCGGAGTTGTTCACCCGCTGTGACCTCCCTCTGCCCGACCCCACTATGTTCCTGGCCGCCCGCATCACCGAGACCCCGATGTGGCAGGAGAGCCGCGGGCGATTCGTCCGGGCGCTGATCGAGCAGCGGGGGGCGAGTGCAGGCATGACCGCCCTGCTGTCCGCCGGTATCGACCTGGAACCGCACCAGATCGAAGTCGTCCGCCGGGTGCTGCAAGACCCTGTGCAGCGGTACCTACTGGCCGAAGAAGTGGGGTTGGGAAAAACCATCGAGGCCGGGGTGGTGATTCGCCAGTATGTACTCGACCGCCCGCACGACCATGCTGTGCTGGTACTCGTGCCGGCTCACCTGGTGCGGCAGTGGGAGGGTGAACTCGAACACCGCTTCCGCCTCGGCCCGCTGCTCGGCGAGTCGGTGTGGGTGCTGCCGCACGGGTCGCCCGAGTTGGACGTCGCCGCGCCGCCGGGGTTGCTCGTGATCGACGAGGCGCACCAAGTCAGCCGGGGGGTGGGCACCCCCGCCTTCGAGGCCGTCCGCCGGCTGGCCGCACACCCTCGGGTACGGCTGCTGTTATTGTCCGCCACGCCCACGTTGCACTCGGACGCGTCCGGCTTCCAGGCGCTGCTGCACCTGCTCGACCCGGCCGTCTACCCGCTCGGCGACCTGGCCGCCTTCCGCGAGCGGTTGGCGGCGCACGACCGCGTCGCCCAGTTGTACCACCAGTTCCGCCCAGAGGAAGTAGGTTCGCACCTGGAAGGCCAGCTCGACCAACTGCTAGCGGCGTTCCCGGCGGACGCGCGGCTGAGCGAACTGGCGGCCGACCTCCGCCCGCTGCTGGAGTACGGGGCCGACTCGGACGACCCGCGGCGGGAGGAACTGATCCGCCGGGTGCGGGGGCACGTGTCGGAGGTGTACCGCCTGCACCGGCGGCTGCTCCGCAACCGCCGCGCGGACGACCGGGTGGACCGCCTCCTGCCGGGGCGGGTGGGGCTGCGGCGGTGGGAGTACGACGACCCGGCGCTCGCGCGGCGGGCGGAGCTGCTGGACGAGTGGCGGGCGGCGGCGTCCGCGGAGGTGATCGACGCGACCGCCTTCGGGCGGATGTTGGCCGTGTTCGTGGACGCACTGCCAGCCCCGGACGAGTTGACCGGACTCATCGACGTGCGGCTGGGGAACGGCCCGAACACCCGCCGGCGGTCGGCCGCGACATCCGCCGTTTGCTCGCCAAGACGCCGCCGTTCGACGGCGAGGCGGTGCTGCTCGGCCGGTTGCGGGAGGTGGCGGAACAGGCCGACACCTCCCCGCGGGTGGCCGCCGTCGTCGCCGGCCTGGACGCGCAGTTCGCGGCGGCGAAGTCGCGGTGGGCGCGGGCGGTCGTGTTCGCCACGTCGCCGGCCGTGGCGGACGAACTGTTCGACGCCCTCCTCCGCCGCTGGCCGTTGCAGGTGGTCCGGCACGGGCGGACCGGGTGGCAGCACTACGTCACCAGCCCGAAGCAGTTCCGGGTTCTGGTGTGCGACGGGTCGGCGGAGGAGGGGCTGAACCTGCACGGCGGCGGGTCGATGCTCGTTCACTTCGACCTGCCCTGGTCGCCCAACCGGGTGGAACAGCGGATCGGGCGGCTGGACCGCTTCGGGTGCGGCACGCCGGTGCTGTCGGCCGTGCCGGTGGCCGCCGGCGACCCGTTCGCCGCCGCGTGGGCCGACCACCTGGACCGCGGGTACGGCGTGTTCGTGCGGTCGGTGGCGGCCTTGCAGTACGTCATCGGCGGGGAGTTGGCCGCCCTCCACCCGCGGGCACTGGCCGACGGCCCGGCGGAGGTGACGGCCGCGACCGACCGCCTCGGCGGTGACGACGGCGTGGTCGCCACCGCCCTCCGACAAATCGGAGTCGTGGACGGCCACGTGGGCGTCAGGCGGCCGGCAGGTACCAACTTGGCGGAAGCAGGAAGGTGGGTGCGTCGGACTTCACGCGGATGTCTCCACCGTGCCGCTGGAGCCAGTCGGCGAACCGCGCCGCGACGGTCGGCAACTCTTCGTCCGTCGGGAAGCGGAAGCCCAACTCGCGGGCGAGGTGTTGCCACGCCCGCCCGCCGTCCAACAGGTGTGTGCCGTCGTTGACTGCGGTGTAGACCGCCACCGACATGCGGTGCGTGGACTCGTCGGGCGCGGCGGGGATGGTGCGAACCGGCAGGTAAGCGCAGAACTTGCACGGGGCGAACGCCGTCGATACCGGGTCGTACACGAAGTACGAGCAAGCCCGGCTACCCCACACCCTCCGCCCGTCCTCAGTCACCAAGTCGTCGTTCCAGCCGCGGACGTTGAGCATCACGTCGAACACGTCCCCGGCCAAATGGATGTCGTCCATCGCGTGCGTTCCCACCGGGGTGAAGACGGCCAGCGCCCGCTCGACCTCGCGGCCGACATCGATTCCCCGCTCGCCGAGCGCGGCGACGGGCAGTTGGTTCAACTGCTGTACCTCGGCCGGCGTGAGGAGCGGGAGCAGCGTCGTCTGAAACGCCCTCATGCCGACCCGCCGCATCAGTCGCACGGCGGCGGCCGCCAAGTCCCGCCGCCCGCGGTCGATGTGCGGGCTCAGCATGGCCAGGAAATGGTCCCCCGCGGCCTGGGGGTGAAACAGGTGGGCGGTGGCGAATTTGGCGTGGTTCGCCACTGGATCGGCCCGGCTCACCTCAAACTCAATCCACAGCCGGACGGCGGAATCCTGTCTGATAAGCAATACGTCCGCCCGCGGCGCGTACCCCAAGCGGGCTGCGTCCTCGTCGAGCAGTAACCGGACCTCATGTTGGGCAACCCACCCCGCCGGAGGGCGGCGGATGAGTTCCCGTTGCAAGAACGTGGTGAGGCTTCCCATGTGGGTTCCGTTCCGGAGCGGGCGTCAGTTCGGGCCGGACGAAACCGCCAGGTACGTTCGGATCAGGTAGTTCGACAGCAGGCGGAGCGCGCGGGCGGTGTTCGGCATCTCGTCCCACGCCCGCCCGCCGAGTTCCTCCCACCGGCCGGTGCTCCACCGGCAGACCGGGGCGACCCGCCGCAACTGCTCCTCGGCGTGGCGGCTGGCATTCGCGTCGTCCGACCGCACCCACGCCATCACCCGGTCCATCAGCCGGCCCATCGCGCGGATTCCAATGGCATCCATCAGCCGGCTCCGCTGGCACCCCGCACCCCAGTCGTTCTGGAATACGCGGCTGACCGCCGACCAGTACGCCACCAGGAGAGCGAGTACGGCTTGTGTGTCGCACTCGCCGGTGGCGAGGTTGCGATAGGTGAACAGACAGCCGTAGGGCGACGACAGGCTTTCCTCAATCGCGGCCACCAGCACCGACTGGCTGACGCACCGCCCAGCCCGATCCCCGCGACCGGACGGGCGGACGACTAGCCGGTGAAACGGCGAAGCCGGGTTGGTGTCGAGCCAGTCGCAGATGGCGGCGGGCAGTCGCTTCGCCGACAGTCGCGGTGAGAGTTCGGCCGACACTTCGGGCAACAACTCCGTGATCAGTTCTGCGGGCAAGGGCCGCGCGCTGTTGAGCCGAACGAATTGCTCCCGTTGGGTTGCCACGTCGTCGGCGACGAAGCCGCTGACCGCCAGCGGGTAGTCTCCCCGCCCGGCCCGAGCGAGGGCGAGGAGTCGGTGCTGACCGTCCACGACCCAGGCGGGTTTCGGCCCGTCGCCCGTCGGGAGGGGGATGTCCAGGACGCCGGCTGCCGCTGCCCCATCGTCCACCGCCGGTCCGCGGCTACGGCTAAAGGTGACACGGGAGCTGAGTGCCAGGATCACCGGGTTGGGGAGTAGCGGGTGGTCCCGGCGGAGGTACGCGGCCATCTCGTTGACATGCCGCCGAACCTCCGGCCGCTGATACCCGATCAATTTACCCAACCCGTCACGCGAGACCCGTGACACGTCGGCAACCCGCTGAATCTCGCCCGCCGTGAGACTGAACAGATAGATGGGGTGGTCTGGCACTTGGTCGAGACGAATGGACCGCTTGCGGAGGTGGTCGGGGGTCTTGCTCATGGCCTGGTGTCAAACTGAGTAGGGTCGAGCGGGGAACACGTCAACGGTTTCGGGTCGATTGGCGGGCGTGGAAACTCCAGCCCGCCACCGCACGCAGTGGCGACAGTTTTAGAGGGCGGTGTGCGAAGAGCAACCCGGCGGTCTTTGGATGAGGGCGTGACAGTCTCACCCGACGGGGAAGCGTTCCGACAGTGGCACCACTCTTTACGCGGTCGTGGCCACCTCCGCGTTCGGCCTGGGCATGGACAAAGCCGACGTGCGGGCGGTCGTCCACGCCTGCGTACCGGAGACGGTCGACCGCTACTACCAGGAGGTCGGCCGCGGCGGGCGGGACGGGAAAGCGTGCGTGGCGGTGGCGGTGTACACCGACGCCAACCTGCAAGTGGCCGACGGGCTGAACCGCGAGCGGGTCATCACCGCCGAGTTGGGGCTGGAGCGGTGGGAGGCGATGTTCAACACCCGCCCGCCGGGGAGCGAGAAGGCAGACGTGTTCCCGGTGTCGCTGACGGCCAAGCGGCCGGGGCAGACGCAAGACAACGACGCGAACGTCGGCTGGAACCTGCAAACGCTCAACCTGATGGCCCGTGCCGGGCTGCTCCGCCTGCGGCCGGACCGCCCGCCGGTGGTCGATCGGCAATCGGGCGAGTCGGACGATGCGTTCGCCCGCCGGTTCAAGGATGCGTTCGACCGCTACTTCTCCACTACCCGCGTCGAGCTGCTCGGCGGGCACAACCTCCGCGACAAGGGGGTGTGGGACGAGGTCGTTCAGCCCGAACGGGAGCGGACGGCCGGGGCCGCCGGTGACCAACTGGCCCTGCTCAAGCGGATGTTCCGCGGCGGGTGCGAGTTCGCCGCCGCCCTCGCCGACGTGTACACGGTAGACGACGGCGGGACGGTCATCGCCCCGACGGCCGTGTGCGGCGGGTGTCCGGTGTGTCGGGTGAGCGGCGACGACCGCACCGAGTACCTGGTCCCACAGCCGACACTGCCGGCATTACAGCCCCGTCTGCCCCACCCGCGATTACACACCGCACTCGGGTTGCCGCCCGACTCCGAATTCGGCGTGGTCACGTACACCCCACCGGCCGGCACGCGGGAGGCCCGCCGGTGGGACGACCTGTTGCTTCGGGTGCTGTTCCCGCGGCTGATCGACCTGGGCGTGCGGGAGTTCAGCACGTCCGCCCGGTGGACTGTCTTGCCGGCGTTCCGGCGACTCCACCACCTGTGCCCGGAGCGATACCTGCTGTTCACCCCACCGGACGCCGACTCCAATGCGGAGAGTTGGCCAGTCCCGCGGGTGACGCTGCTCGACCCGACCGACCCACCGGGCGTACTGCCGGCCGACTTGATCCGGGTGGCTCGACCGTTCCACCTGCTGCTGGTGCCCGACGGCACCCGCGACCCCACCCACCCGGCCGACCCGTACACCCGCCGCCACCGCACCACCCCACTGCCCGCCCTCCTCACCCACCTGGACCGATGAGCCTGTTGAACAAGGCCAGCGACGGCATGCCGAACGTGCTGCTCGCCCTGTACCGCTACCTGACCGAGCACGGGCCGACGCCCGAGGCGAAGGTGCTGGCCGTGTGCGCACCCGAGGTGGTGTGCAATCCGGCACAGGCGAAGTACACACTGAACACGTGGGTGAAGCTCGGCCTGTTTGAGCGAGGGGAGGACGCCAAGGTGTGGGTGGCGAAACGAGTGCCCGAGGCCCGCCTGTGGGCGGAGTTGCGGGTGATCGTCCTTCGCCCGGAGAACAACGAGCCGTTCTGGGGGCAGGACGGGGAGGAGAGGGCGCGAACGGCCGACTTCACCCGCGGGCTGGCGTGGTGCCTGGCCATGGACCCCTGGCGGCTGCACCAGTGCGACGGGGCGAAGGGCGTCGAGAGGTTAGCCCTCGATACCCTGCCGGCCGGCGTGAAGGTGTTCCAGAACGACACCCGTTGGCCGGGGTTCAAGGCGTGGGCACCGTTACTCGGGTTCGGCTGGTTGACCGGGTTCCCGAAGAAGGGCACGCTCATGATCGACCCCGCCCCCGCGATCCGCGCCGAGCTGCCGGCCGTGTTCGGCGGGGCGGGCGAGTTGACCCAGGATCAATTCCTGCTCCGACTCCGCGACCGCCTGCCGGTCCTCGACGGCGGCACCTACCGCACCCAGGTGGAAACGGAACTCGACCGCCGAGCGTGGACCCCGCCGCCGCCGGGCGCGCTGTCAGCGTCGCTCTCCCTCGCTCTGTTGCGGTTGAAAAACGAGGGGCGGATCGACTTCGCGGACAAAGCCGACACACCCACGGGGCGGGTGCGGCTGGCCGGTCGCGGCGGGAAGCAACTGGCAACGGCCACCCACGTCCTCGATAAGGGGGGCCGCCCGTGACCCTGCTCGACTTCTGGCCGACGGCCGAGGCCATCAACGCCTGCATGCCGTCCGAGGCGGAGGTGATCTCGGACGCCGCCTTCCTGGCCGTCCACCAGCCTGTCCGCCTGCTCCGCGGGTCGCTCACCAACCCGGACGCGGCGAAGGAGCCGGCCGACGAGCGGGCGGTGCTCGACGCCCTCCTCACCCCGCAGTTGCCCGAAGGTTATGTGGTCGTGCCGATCGTCGGGCCGAGCGGGGTTGGCAAGTCGCACCTCGTCCGCTGGCTCGGCCTGCACCTGACGGACGAGCGGCACGTCGTCGTCTCGATCCCCAAGAGCACCAGCCTGCGGCGGATCCTGGAGGGCATCTTGGACCAGGTCGGCGGGGGCGAGTACGACGACATCCGCCGACGTCTGGCAACCGCGCACGACACCCTGGATGACATCGCCGCCGAGGAGAAGTTGTTGACCGAGTTCCGCATCGCCCTGCGGCGGAAAACGGACGAAGCGAAGAAGGCGTGCGTCGAGGCCAAACTGTCCGGGCGGACGGTGCCGGCAGACCGTCGAGCCATCGCCGAGACGCACGGGGACGGGTTGTACGCCCTGCTGGAAGGGCCGACGAAGGATGCTCTCCTGAACGGGTCGAACGGGCGGAGCGTGTTCCGCTCGCTCGTGCGGCGGGTGCGGACGGGCCAGATCGACGCCGAGAGCGCAGAGTTCACCCCCGACGACTTGAATCTGGACGCGGTGAAGTTGAAGGTCTCGGACGACAAGGTGAAGAAATACCTGGGCAAGCTGAAGGCGAACATTCAGAACGAGCGGACGACGGCGGCCGGGCTGCTGAACAACGTGCGAGACGGGGCGGTGGGGCAGTTGCTCGGGCTGGGTGAGAACCAGCTCGCCGACCTGTTCCGCCGCGTCCGCGAACAACTGCTCGAGGACGGCAAGGAACTGGTGCTGCTGATCGAAGACTTCACCACCTTGGCCGGGATGCAAAAGGGGTTGCTGGACGTCATCAAGATGGAGGGTGTTCAGAAGGGCAAGACGGTGCTCTGCCCGCTTCGCACGGCGATGGCCGTCACCGAGGGCTTCCTGTCCGATTACGACACCCTCACCAGCCGCATCGGGCACGAGTACATCCTCCGCGAGCACCCGGCCGGCGAACCCGAACTGCTGAATACCATCACCGACCTGGTCGGCGCTTACCTGAACGCCGCACGCCTCGGGGCCGCCCGACTGGAGGCGTGGTTCGACGGCACGAACCGCGATCCGAACGCCGTTCCCCCGTCATTCGAGAAGGCCGCCGAGCAGTTGCCCGAAGCCGCCCGCGCCGCCCTCGACGCGTTCGGCCAGTCGTCCCGCGGGCACAGCCTGTTCCCGTTCAACCGGGCGGCGGTGAAGCAACTGGCCCGCCAGCACCTGACCGCTGACGGCCGCCTGCGACTGAACCCGCGGGCGCTCATCAAGGATGTGCTGCACGCCACCCTGCTGCACGACCGCGACACGTTCGCCCGCGGCCAGTTCCCGCCCGACGGCTTCCATTCGTTCAACCCGAACCAACTCGGCCCGGACGTCACCCGCTGGGTGGACGCCGTGCGGAAGGCCGACGCCCCGCGGTACAAGGTGCTGCTCGGCTTCTGGGGCGACCGACCGAAGGCGAAGGACGACGTGCGGCTGTCGGCCGGCGTGTACACCGCCTTCGGCCTCACCCCGCTTGCCGACGCACCGGCCACCCGGCAAGCGAATGACACGCCCGTCCTGCCTCCCCCGCCGCCGGCCGGTGTGCCGCAGGCGGAGCCGACCGAGAACGAGAAACTGCGGGAGAAAGCGGCGGCCCGCGAGCAGGTACTCGACGACTGGGCGACCACCCGCAAGATCAGCCAGCCGGACGCCCGCGGCCTACGGAACGATCTGCTCGACATGATCGGCGCGGCCATCGACTGGGACGCCGAACTGCTCGCCGGCACCCGCGATCTGACCGCTAAGCCGGGCAAGGTGCCGAAAACGGAGGACGAGGAGGAAGACGACGAAGAGTTCGAGCCGGTCGCCGGGTCGCCGGTGGAGCGGCGGTTCCCGCCGGAGAAGTTCCGCACGGCGGTGGCCAGCGACCGCGTGTACCTGCCGTTCACCGGGTCGAAGACGGCCGACGCCGACGACGCCTGTTTCGTCCTCTGCCGGGAGGAGGTGTTCGACTCGCCGGCGTTCTCGGACGTGCGGTTGGAGTTGCGGGCGCTCGTCCGCTTCCACACGTACAGGTCGTTCGACTACGACGGCGGGGACGAGGACCGCGGGTGGTACGCCGGGCTGGCCGAGCGGGCGACCCGACAGGCAAGGGAGTACATCCGCAAGCGGTACGAGCGCGTGCCGGACGACGAGGCGGCGACGGCGGCGGCGGCCCAGGCGCTGTACGTGTCCGCCCGCGTACTCAACTTGGACGGGGCACACAGCGCTCAGGACGCCGACGTGGTGGCGGCGGTGTTGCACCCCGGACCCGGCGGCCTGCCGCCCAAGCCGGATGACCCGTGGCACGGCTTCCGACAGGCGTGCGCCACGAACCGCATCACCGCACGCGACTTCCTGTTGCGGCGGCTGGCGGCCCGGCAGGGCGGCGGCGGGGTGCTGCACGCCATCGACGCCGCGCGCCTGTTGAAGTGGATTGCACCCGTGCGGAAGTCGTGTCGGGTGGAGGCCGAGTTTCCCGGCACGCCGACCGAGTTGGACGGGAACGCTCGGCAGGTCCGCGAGTTCGTGAACGCGGTCGGGGCCAAGCGGACCGAATCGGCCGTCAATACCCGCCGCGACTCCCTCCGCCAGTGGGCTGAGACCACCCGCACCTGGCTCGGCTCGCCGTTCGACAAGAAGGCGTTCGTCGCCGAATGCCGAGGACTTTTGAACCAGGCGAACCAGCTCAACGTGTTCCGCGGCGAGGTGGCCATCGACACGCTCCGCCAGCACCTAAAGGAGTTCGACGAGGCGGCCGTGGGCGAGGCGATCAGTGCGGTGGACAAGCTGAAGGACGACGCCACCGCGAGCGTGGTCCTGACGGCCGTAGTGCAGGCCCCGGACGACGCCATCCGCAAGGCCGACACCTTTCGCACCGGCTTCCAGCGGTTCGTGGAACTCACACTCGCCGAAGCACGGACGAGAATCGGCCAGAAACTTCAACTGGCCGGCGGGGATGCGACCGCCGACCCGTCCACGCTGCTCCCGGCCGAGGGGCGGAAATTGGACGCCGACCTCCGCGCCATCCTCGCCGCGTGCGGGGCACAACCGGCCGAGTTGCCCGACGCGGCCGATGTCGAGACGACCCCCGCGACTGCCACCGGTCGGTTTGCCGACCTCGCCGCGGTGCTCGACCGGCTGTCGCGGGTGGACACGGTGGCCCAGCAGTTGAAGGAGTTAGAGTCGCCCCGCTCGGCGGTGAACGGGTGGGCGACGGACTTGCCCGCGTTCGTCGCCCAGCACCACTTATTCATCTCTCACGGGGTGAGCATCGACCCGCCGCCCGTCACGACGAAGGTGGCGAACGCGGCGGAGGCGGCCCGCACGGCCGTCGCCCGGTCGCCGCTCGACATCAGCAAGAACCGGACGTTCAGCAACCTGAAAGCGGCCGTCGAGAAGGTGCTGGAGGGGTATCGCACGGCGGTGAAGTCTGCCTGGGAAACGTGGGTGGACCGCACCGCCCCGCGGGTGGAGGAGGGCGAGTTGACGCCGTTCGAGAAGCACCCGGACTACGAGCCGGTCGTCGGTCAAATTCGCACCAAGCGGGCCACCTTGAAGCGATTCCGAAACGAGTCGGCGGAAACGGCGAGTGACTTCCAACTGGTGGAAGAGACGGCGGCGGGGTTGCGGCAGCTGCTCGGCCAGTTGCCCACCGAAGCGCCGGCCGAGGTGAAGCAGTTCTTGACCGCCGCCCGCGAGGGGGCCGCACTCGACCTACTCACCCCCGCCGTGCTGGCGTGGCTGCGAGACAACAACCAGCTCGACAAGTACCGAATCTGGCGGTGAACCCATGAACCCACTGTCCGCCGCCGCCGACTTCCTCACCCGGTTGGAGCAACTCGAAGCCGGGTTGCTCGCCTGGGGCGTGGCCGACGGCTCGTTCTCCGAGGCCGAGCTGGACGACCACGCCCGCCGGTTCCTGGACGACCGCGGACTGTGGCACGCTTTTCCGGACACGGACCAACTCGTTCGCCTGATGGAAGAGAAACGGCTGCTGTTCCTGTTCCGCGACGGCACGGTGTACCGCTACCGCACGCGGTCGGCCGAGACGGTGCGGCTGATGCTGCGGCTGCGGCAACTGTTCCCGAAGCACATGGGAACGGCTGGCGGACAGCCCCCACGTTGGTGGCCGACGCCCGCTTCGTCACCCGCGCCCGCTCCTTCCCCCACCGGGATGTTTCGCCGAACCGACTGAGCGACGCCCTCGGTCACCCGTCCGGTGTGCGGGCGGCGGCACTGGCCGCGCTCGTCGGCGACCGCCAGTTGGCCGGCTTCCAGGTGCGGGCGACCGTGCGGGTGCTAAGCGAACTCGACCGCGGCACCGCCTCCGGGACGGTGGTGTGCGCCGGCACCGGCAGCGGCAAGACGCTCGCGTTCTACCTGCCTGCACTGGCGTTCATCGCCGGGTCGCTCGACAACTCCGCATGGGTGCGAGCGCTGGCCATCTACCCGCGAAACGAGTTGCTCAAGGACCAGTTCACCGAGGCGTTCGCCCAGTGCCGGCGGCTGCGGGGTGTGCTCCCGCGGGCGGTGCGGCTCGGCGCGCTCTTCGGCCCCACCCCGCGGCGGGCGGACGCCTTCGAATCGAACTGGCCGCCGGACGGGTGGAGGCGGGTGAGCGGCGGGTACGTCTGCCCGCTCCTCCGCTGCCCGGACTGCGCCGGCGACATGGTGTGGCCCGACGCCGACCGACAGGTGAAGCGGGAGCGGCTGGTGTGCGGGTGCGGGCTGACCGCCGAGCCGGACGAGATCGTGCTCACCCGCGACCGGCTGACACAATTCCCTCCGGACGTTCTATTCACTACTACCGAGATGCTGAACCAGCGGATGAGTGACTCGCGGTTCGGCAAGCTGTTCGGCGTCGGCCAGCCGGTGGAGAAGAAGCCGCGGCTGCTCCTGCTGGACGAGGTTCACACCTACTCCGGCACGGCCGGGGCGCAGGCCGCGTTCCTCCTCCGCCGGTGGCGGCACGCGGCCCGCTGCCGCCCGCACGTTGTCGGCCTGTCGGCCACGCTGCGAGACGCCCCGCGGTTCTTCGCCACCCTCACCGGCCTGCCGCCGGCGGCGGTGGAGGAGGTGTCGCCCCGCCCCGGCGAGTTGGCCGCGAGTGGCACCGAGTACCTGCTGGCGCTGCGGGGTGATCCGGCGTCCGGCGGGTCGCTCCTGTCCGTCAGCATTCAAGCGGCGATGCTGCTGGCCCGCGTGCTCGACCCGCGAGACGGGGAGAGTGGAGGGCTGTTCGGCCGCAAACTGTTCGCCTTCACCGACGACCTGGATGTGACCAACCGCCTGTTCTTCAACCTCCGCGACGCCGAGGGGCAGGACAGTTGGGGCAACCCGAAGCGGGGCAACCCGACGGGGTCGCTCGCCACCCTGCGGGCGGGCACGCAGCCGCAGCCGGCCGACCGCTTCCGCGACGGCCAGCACTGGGAGCTGTGCGAGTGGGTCGGCCACCCGCTACGGCCGGACGTGTTCACCCGCGTCGGGCGGACCAGCTCGCAGGACGCCGGGGTGGACGCCGACGCCGACCAGATCGTCGCCACCACCGCCCTGGAGGTGGGGTTCAACGACCCGACCGTCGGGGCGGTGATCCAGCACAAGGCCCCGATCGACCCGGCGGCGTTCCTCCAGCGGAAGGGGCGGGCCGGGCGGAACCCCATGATGCGACCGTGGACGGTGGTGGTGCTGTCCGACTACGGCCGCGACCGGGCGGCGTACCAGGGGTACGACCTGCTGTTCGACCCCGAGTTGCCCGCCCGTGAACTGCCCGTCGGCAACCGGCACGTGCGGCGGGTGCAGGCGGTGTTCGCCACCCTCGACTGGTTCGGCCACAAGCTGGAAGGGTTCGACGCCGGCAGCGTCTGGCAGGACGTGGCGGTACCGGTGATCGCCCGCACGGAGTACGAGCGGGAGAAAGTGCGGAAGCGGCAACAGCGGATCGCGGCGCTGGCCGAAGGGGTGCTCGACCGCCCGGAACTGCGGGACGAGCTGGCCGCGTACCTACGGGAAAGCCTGCGGCTGTCGGCGACGGAGGTAGACGAGTTGTACTGGGAGCCGCCCCGCCCGCTGCTCACCGCCGTGCTGCCCACGCTGCTGCGGCGGCTCCGCACGCAGTGGCGGCGGGTGAACCCCGGCGGGTCCGATGTCACCGAATTCTTCGAACACAACGCCCCGCTGCCGGAGTTCGTGCCGCAGGCGCTGTTCCAGGAGTTGAGTACGCCCGAAGTGGCGGTCGTCACCCCGGACCAGAACACCGGGGACGGGGGGCGACGGGACGCCATGCGGGTGTCGCAGGCGCTGAGCGAGTTCGCGCCGGGGCGGGTGTCGCGGCGGTTCGGGGTGAAGCACCGTTACGCCCGCCACTGGGTGCCGCTGCCGGCACTGTGCGGGGATACCGACCAGACGCTGCCGTTGTCGCGGTTCATTCCCCATCACGCCGGGGAGTGGCTCGGTCGGTTTGACACGCTCGACGAAGCCGGGGAGGTGGTGTCGGTGCCGTGCGTTCGGCCGTGGGAGCTGCACGCGGTCAAGCCGCCGGACGACGTGCTCGACTCGTCGAACAGCTTCCCCAACTGGCGGACGCAAATCGTGCCGCTGCTCGACGGCCTGCCGGTACCGCTGCCGGCCCTGTCGGCGTGGGCCGGGCTGATCGCCGAGGTGCGGTTCTTCACCCACGCCACCCACTGCCCGGTGGAGGTCAGGCGGTTCGCCGTCGGGTGCGAGGCCAGCGTCGGCTTCCAGGACGGGAACCGCTTCGACGCGCGGGTGCGGTTTACCGACGACGCCGACCGCCCGGCCGCCGTCGGGTTCGCCCACGACGCCGACGCGGTGGTGCTGCGGTTGCGGTTGCCCCCCGACCTGCCGGCGGTGGTGGCGAACGCCCCCGAACTGCTCCGCCGGTTGCGGCCGGCGTACTTCCGTCACCGCGTCCGCACGGCCGTGGCACTCGACGGGGTGGTGAACACTTTCGCCCGCGACTGGCTGGCCCAGGCGTACCTGTGCGCGGTGGCGAGCAACAGCGACCCGCGGGCGGCGGGGATGGGGTTGACGGCGGCGGACGTGTCGGCCGCGCTCGACGGCCTGTTCCGAACGATCCCGACGGACGACGGCGGCGGCGACCCGGACGCCCACCCGGTCGAGCGCGGCCGGGGGCACCAACGGCTGACGGACGCGCTGCAACGGCCGGAAGTGATGACGGTGCTACGGGAGTCGGCATCGGTTCTGTGGCAGTCGCCGGACGCGGGCTGGGCGGAGTGGCTGAAGACTGTGTTGAAATCCACCGTCGGCACCGCCGCGGCCGACGCCGTCGCCCGCCTCTGCCCGGACGTGAACGCCCGCGAGGTGCTGGTGGACGTGGACGCCGGCCCGCGGGCGGCGGGGGCAATCCCCGCCCCGGACGGGCTGGCCGAGGTGTGGCTGACCGAGACGGCCGTGGGCGGCGGCGGCGTGATCGAGAAGTTCCAGCGGCGGTACGCGGCCGACCCACGGCGGTTCGCCGACCTGCTGGTGCGGGCGGTCGAGCCGACCGACTTCGAGGCCGCCGATGTCGAACTGACCCGGTTCGTGCGGCACGTCACCGACCCGGCCGACCCGCTCGCCCGCGCCGCCGCAGACGTCCGCGACGCCCGCCTCCGCACCCACGCCGAGTACGGCCGGGCGTTCGACGTCCTTCTGACACAACTGCGGAACGGCGGGTTTACGGTGTCCCACCCGGTCGTCGCCGCGCTCGCCGGGCGGGTGCTTCGGGCCGGCACGTCCGAGCGGTCCGACCGCCTGTTGAAGGAGTTGCTCGACCGCTGGGCGGCGTGGGAGGAACGGGCCGGGTTCGACATCGACGCCCGCACCTTCGCCTGGCTCGCCTCCGACGACACCGCCTTCATCACGACTCTGGGTGAAGTGGTCGGCTCGCCCCTGCCCGACCGCGGCGCGCGGCTGGCGGCGGTCAGCGGGTTGGTGTGGGCGCGGGGGGCGTCGGCCGCTGGAGTGGCGGCCCGCAACCCGTTCGCCGACCTGGGCACGACGGCCCGCGGGCTCGTGTCGGCCGTGCTGCCGCCTCCGCCCGCACCATTCGCACTGAACGAACCCGACGCCGAACAGCACCTCCGCGAACGGCTGGCGAACGAGGGCGTGGCGTCGGCCGTCGGGTCCGCACAGGACGTGTGGCAACTGCTGGTTCGCCTGACCGCCGAGCCGATCGACACCGGCACCCTACTGGCCCACCCACAGGTTCGCGGCGTGAGTACCGCCCGAGGGGTCGTCACCGTCACCCTCGAACTGCCGGAGGCCGCCCCGTGAGCACCCCAGTCCGTCGCACCCTCCGCCCCGACGGGCCGGCCGCCCGGCACGAGCTGGCCGGCTTGCTCGGGAGCGTGTGGGCGTGCGAACTCGTCCGCCCGAGTGGGCTGTTCGTGCTGGCCGCGCCCCAACTGGCCGACGGCCCGGCACTGGACAACCGCGGCGGGAGTTTCACCGGCATCGAGCCGGGTTGGGGCGAACGGGTGGTGCGGGTGTCGGACGTGCTGCTCCGCACCGCCGCGCGCGGCGGGCGGGTGTGGGTCCTCACGCGGCGAACCCCCGACCGGCCGAACGTGCTGCTCGCCCGCCTGCGGGAGCGAGCCGCCGAGATGGGCGCGACCGCCCGACTCCGCACCGCCGAGCTGGACTCGTTGCCCGCCGCCGGGGTGTTCGCCGACGGGTTCACCGTCCGCGGGCCGCTCCTGTTGGGCGAAGATGGGCCGGACTTCCTGGGCGAGGCGGTGGTGTTCGACCCGGACACCGACGCCACCCGCGCCGCCTTCGAGGGTTGCTTGCGATGACCGCCGACCCCGCCCGCGAGGCCGCTGTCGCCCGCCTCCGCCCGCACCTGGGCGGTTGGCCGGACGACCTGCTCGACCCCCACCGTGTGGCATTCGTCTGCCGCGCGTCGTCAGGCGTGTGGTACGCCGTCGCGCCGTCAGCCCGGCACGCCCGACACCTCCGCGAGTCGCTGCTCGCCTTCGTCGGCCCGAGTTATTCCGACTTCGTGGGGCAGGCGGCCGAGTGGGACGCGAACGATCCGGTGGAGCGGGAGCTGTCCGCCCTTTCCCCGCACGGGTTCCGCCTGACAGTTCACGGGTCGGACTTGATGCGGGTGACACAACTGCTGTCGCGGCTGCGGCGGATGACCGGCGAACGACCGGCACGCGAGTGGACGGAGCCGCAACCGCTCGGCCACCTGCTCCGCGATTTCGAACTGCTGTTGCGGGCGGGGGGCGGGCCGGCGGCGGGCGAACTGCTCGACCGGCTCCGCGACCGCGGGCAACTCACCCCCTCACAGTTGGCCGGGCTGCACCTCCGCTGGCTCGCCGTTCAGGGCCGGTGGGCGGAGGTACTGGCGTCGGCCGAGTTGCCGGTGCTGCTCACCCAGCGGGTGCCGCTGCTCGTGGGTGAAATGGTCGCCGCGGCGGTGTTCCATGAGCACCTCGCCCGGTGGGTGACCGAAGCCGAAGCCGTCGCCCACTTCCGCGAACACCTCGCCCCGGCGTTCGGGCTACTGTTCCGCCAGCGGGCCGCATGGACGCACGCCGGCGCGGTCAAGGCTGCCGCCGTCGCCGAGGCCGCCACCCGCCCGGTGTCGCCCCCGCCGGTGTCGGTCGATCCGCTCTCGGCTGCACGCGACGCGCATCAGCACAACGATCCAGCGGCCGCACTTCGTCTTCTCCTGCCCGGCCCGTTCTCCGCCGATTCGCTCCGCCTGTTGGTGGAAGTGGCGTTGGATTGCGGCACCGTCGACGCGGCAACTTCGGTGATGGCGGCGGTGCGGGAGTGTCCGTCGGCGGTGCGGGAGCAGGCGTTCGCGAAACGGGCCGCGAAAGCTCTGCTCGACGAACTGGAGGAAACCGCCCGAGCCGCCGACGGGCCGACCGACTGGCTGGCGTGGCTGACGCGGGCCGGCGAAGGGGCGTGGCCAGACGCCGTGGCCGTCGCGGAGCGTGGCGCGCGCGAGTGGCCGCGGCCCGACCCCGCCGCGTTCAACACCGCCCTCGCCGCCCACATCGACACGGCGTTCCCGTTCGTCCGTGACGCCCTGCCGCAGTTGCTGGAGGTGCTCCTGATCGACGACACGCCCGACCGCCGGTTCGGGCCGAGCTACCGCCTGCTGCTCGAACGGGTGGTGCTCGACGACGAACTGACGCCGGCGGTGTCGGCGGCCGTCGGCGAGCTGGCCGGCGCGGTGCTCCGCTCCGACCCGGTGTCCGGCGGTTCGCGGAACGATTACAAGGAAGTGGTGGAGTCGCTCCAACTCGCGTGGGCACGGCTCCGACGGCCCGACCTGCTCGACTGGGGGTTGGACCTGCTCGAACTGTTGGCGGAACACGCCGTCCAGCGACACGCCGTTGTCACTCAGTTCGTGAAGGACGTGGCGGCCGAGTTCGCCCGCGTGCCGCGGCGGGTGACGACCGGCCAGCGGGCGCTCCACCGGGCGCTGTGCGAGGAACTGGACGAGCCGGCCGCCGCCGACCTGCTCCCGCCGTCGCCAGAAACGGCCGTTGCCGCCGACCACGCCGCGACCCTGCGGAGCCGATTGGGGAAGCGGCGGGTGGTGTTGTTCACCCTGCACGTCCGCACGGCGGCGGCGTTCCGCCAGTTGATGGCGACGCACTACCCGGAGGCCAAAGTGGATGTCATCCAGGAGCGGGCCGGGAGCAAGCGGCTGCAAGACTCGGCGGCGAACGCCGACGTGTTCATTGTGAACACGTTCGACGCCTCGCACGCCGACACCGGGTTCGTGCGGGCGCACCGCCCGGCCGACGCCGTCACCCTGTACCCCGCCGGCAAGAACGCCGCCCGCCAGTTGGACGCCCTTGAAAACTGGCTCCGCGACACCGCCTGAGGTCGAACGCCCCACGCCCGAACCGCTGGGCGTTCGGAATCTACCGCCGGACGTGTTCGACACCGACACCGCCGAACACCCGCCCGACCGAGGAACGCGATGAAGACGCCCAAACACTCCCTCCGGAAGGTCGTCAGCTTCCTGAACAACCCCGATGAGGACGGCGGGTTCTGGCTGCCAAACATCCAGCGGCCGTTCGTGTGGGGGCCCGAGTAAATCTGCCGGCTGTTCGACTCTATCCTGCGCGAGTACCCGATCAGCACCTTACTCATCTGGAAGACGCGGAGCGACATCCGCCGGCGGAAGTTCATCGACCACTTCCACCCCGCCCAGCTCACCCGCCTGAGCGAGTTCTGTGTCCCGTCGGACGACAAGAAGAAGTGCCTGGTGCTCGACGGCCAGCAGCGGCTGCAAAGCCTGTTCATCGGGCTGAAGGGCAGCTACGAGAAGAAGGAACTGTTCCTCGACGTGCTCAGCGGAGAAGTCGCCGCTCCGGACGACGTGAAGTACAAGTTCGCCTTCCGAGACCCGGTCGCCACGGTGTTCCCGTGGGTCAAGTTCAAGGACCTCGTGTTCTCCCCCAAGCCCTCGCTCGTACTGACCCAACAAGTCATCAAGCAGGCCGGCCGGGAGTCGAGCGACGGGGAGGCGGAGAAGGTGTCGGTGGTCATCTCGCGGGTGGTGAAGACGTTCCACTCGGACGACGGGGTGGCGTATCAGGAGCTGGACAGCATCGAGAACGAGCAGTTGTACAGCGAGGACGACGTGGTCGAAATCTTCATCCGGGCGAACTCCGGCGGCACCCTCCTGGGCAAGTCCGACCTGCTGTTCTCTTTGCTCGCGGCCAGTTGGGACGACGCCGGCGAGGAGATGGAAGAACTGCTCGACCAGCTCTCCCGCACCGGGTTCACCCTGCCCCGCGACTTCGTGATGAAGACGTGCCTCACCTTGCTTGACCAGGGGGACCGGTACGACGTGGACAAGTTCCGCAAGCCGGGCGTGCGGGACAAGATCAAAGGGGAGTGGGCGGCCATCTCGAAGGCCGTCCGCGATGTGGTGGACTTCGTCCGCGAGAAGACCTTCATCCGCTCGCACAAGGCGATGCCGTCGAACCTCGTCCTCATCCCGCTCATCTACTTCCGCTACCACTTCCCGAAGGCGTGGCAGAAGGCGGCGGGCGTAGCCCAGTTCCTGCTCCGCTCGCTCATCACCGGGGTGTTCAGCTACATCCCGGACCAACTCATCGACGACCTGGTAGCGAAGATCAAGCAGGCGGGGCGGTTCGACGCCGACGACCTGTTCGACGTCATCCGCTCGAAAGGGCGGAGCCTGGAACTGACCGAGGAGCGGTTCTGGAGATTGGGGTACGGCTCGGACACAATTCACCTGCTGTTCAACCTGTGGTATCGGGACTTCAACTACACCCCGGCCTACGAGAACAACCTGCCGCAGGTGGACCACATCTTCCCGCAAAGCGTGTTGCGGAAGGTGAAGGAGGTGAACCCGAAAACGGGGAAGAAGGATCTGGTGAAGTACAAGGACGGCGAGCGGAACCAGTTGGCGAACTGTATGCTCCTCACCCAGGAAGAGAACGGGGCCGGCGGCAAGAGCGACACGCTGCCGGAGGTGTGGTTCCCGAAGCAGTTGGCCGACGACCCCGCCTACCTGGACAAGCACCTGATCCCAACCGACCCCGACCTGTGGAAGCTGGATCGGTTCGAGGACTTCATCGCGGAGCGGAAAAAACTCATCCGCCAGAAGTTCGACTTCCTACTCACCACCGCCACCCGGCCGACCGCCGTCGATCCGTCGGCCGCCGTTGGGTGAGGCGGCCGAACGCACCTCGTCCGCGAACAGCGTTCTGCCGGCGGACGCTCGCGGAACTCTGCCAACACGCGCCCTCGGAAGCTGCCGCCCATGCTGACCGCCGACCAGCAGCAGTTGCTCGACGCCGTCCGCCGGATCGTGTCAGAGGGCACGCGCGACACCGCCGCCCCGTGGAAGGTGGACGCGGTGTTGAACCGCAAGGTGCGGTTCGACGAGTACCGCCAACTGGTGCTCGCCGGCAGGCTGGCGGCGGTGCCGCGGGTGAGCAAGGAGAAAGGCACCACGTTCCTGGTATGGCGGCCCCGTGACGCCGATTTGATTCCACTGCCATGTACGGCCGAGTCGGTGCGGGCGAATCTGGACCGCGTGCTGGAGGCCGTCCGCCCGGCCGACGGCCCGGCGTGGTACGACCGCGTGCGGGAACACTTCCTGTGGTTCGACTGGCGGGGGAGCGATCTCCTCGAACCGCACCTGCGACCGCTCGCCCCAGAGTACCGCTTCTCCGAAGACGGCAAGCGGTTCGACCGGGCCGACCAGTTCGTCCCCGTCGCCCTGCCGGTGATGGCCGAGCCGCCCGACGAAGAATTGAGCGACGACGACTTCCGCCTGCTGAACGAGTTGGAGGAGGAGGAAGCCCGGCGGATCAACTTCGGCGCGTTCGAGACCACCCTCACCCCGAGTTGGCTGGCGTCACAATCGAACCGGCCGGCCGACGAGGTGCGAGCGGCCCTCACCCGGTTGGCCCGGCATCACTACCTGCTGTGGGTGGGGGAGGCCGTCCGTAGCCGGTTCGCTGAGTTGGCCCGCGAGGTGCGGTACGACCGCCAGCGGTTCGGCCCGGACGACGCCGACCGCCACCCGCACCTGGTGAGGGCGGTGCAGGTGCGAACCGTCGCCCGCACCAAGCCGGAGCGGAACCAGCAACTGTCGCCGGCCATTGACCAACTGAAGGCGCAGTTATCGCGTGTGGCGAGCGCCGGAAAAGTGCTCGACAGTCTCCACGCGATGCTGACGGCCGAGTGGGGCGGGCCGGTGACCGTGGCCGGGTTCCAACTGCGGGCGCTGGGGCAACTGCTGCCGGCGTACCTCGGGGTGACCCGGCCGGACGCTTTCGTCGTCACCGCCGACACCGGGTCCGGGAAGACGGAGGCGGCGCTGCTGCCGCTCATGGCCGGTGCCGCCATCGACCGCCTCGCCGGTCGGCGGGGGACGAAGGCGGTACTCGTCTACCCTCGCGTGCGGCTGGCCTACAACCAGGCCGAGCGACTGGTGAAGTACCTCGCCCTGCTTGCCGCCCAGCCGGGTGGTCCTCAGCTCACCGCCGGCGTGCAGTCGAAGGACGTGCCGTTCTCCTCGCACCAGCCGGCGAGCTACGAACCGGGAGGCGGACTCGTCCCGTGGGAAGGGGACGCCGCCGGCGGGTTCGAGTTCCCCCTGTTCGGCTGTCCGAATTGCGGGAAGCGGTTGCGGATGAAGGCGGGCGGCGGCACCGACGGGCACGACCGCTTGGAGTGCACCGCTTGCCCGTGGGCGTTCGGCGGATGGGCCGGGTCGAAGCAGCGGGTGCAGAAGGTGCCGCCGGACTTCTTCCTGCCGGTGGCCGAGTCGCTCAGCCAGTGGCTGCACGACCCCTACGCGGGGAGTTTGTTCGGCGACCGCCCCGAGTTCGTCCCGCCGCGCTCGCTGCTGGCCGACGAGATCCACCTGTACTCGCACATCCAGGGGGCACAGGTCGGCTACGTCGTCCGCCGACTGCTGGCCGGCTGCGAGGTGAATGCCCGGCCGGGCGATGCCCGCCCCGCCCGCCCGCTGGCGGTGGGCATGAGCGCCACACTCGGCGAACCGGCCACGGTGTGGGGTCACCTGACCGGCCGGGCGGGCGTGATCGAGATCACCCCGGACCGCGACCGCGAGTTGCGGGAGAACCCGCGGGCGCGGGAACACTACTACTTCATCCAGCCGGAGGTCGAGTCCCGCGGGCAGCAGATCACCGGGGCGGCCACAACGATCCAGTCGCTGATGTGCCTGGCCCACGGCATGCGGCGGCGGCCGGGCGACCGCGGCGGGTACCGCGGACTGGTATTCTTTGACAGCATCGACAGCTTGAAGCAACTGCACCACGACTACCTCAGCGCCGAACGGGAGAACCGCCTTGCCGCCCTCCGCACCCGCCGGTTCACCACCGACCCGGCCACCCGCCATCCCCGCCCGGCGTGCTGCGGCACTCCGGCCGACTGTGACACCTTTCGGAACGGTGAGTGCTGGTTTTTCGCGGCCGCAAAGCCGGACACGGCCACACCCCAGTCGAACGATCCCTTCCAAGTGGCCGCCGGCTCAGACGGGGATCCGGTCGGTTACGCACCCGGCCGACCGCTGACCGTGATGGACCGGCCGGTGTACTCCGGCACGGGAGGCCGGGTGGAGGAAGAGATGGGTCAGTCGGACCTGGTGTTCAGCACGTCGTCGCTGGAGGTCGGGTTCGACGACCCGGACATGATCCTCGTGTACCAGCACTACGCCCCCGGCAACCTGGCCAGCTTCGCCCAACGGAAAGGCCGAGGCGGGCGGGGGAGCGATGACCGCCCGGTCACCGGGTGTACCCTGTCCATCTACTCCCCAAGGACAACTGGTACTTCCGCCACCCCGACCAAATGTTGGAGGGGAACGGGTTCGACGTTCCGCTCAACCCCGACAACTTCTTCGTCCGCCGCGGCCAGGCGGTCGCAGTTTTGCTCGACGCCGTCGCCCGGCGGTGTGCGCAGACCGGCGGGAGGATGCCCGAAGCTCGGCGGGAAAACCTGAACGCCCTGGCCGACCTCGTCTGGCAAGCCGACGACCAGTTGATCAGGTTGGCTCTCGGCAACGAGGTGTTTCGGGAGTTGAGGGTGGCCGACCTGCCCGCCCTGTGGCAGCGGATCGTCGCCAACATCGACGCGCAAGCGGGTGGGCAGACCAACTGGCGAGAGTTGCTCCCGTGGGTGCCGGTGCGACTGTTCGACGCCATCAACCTGCCACTCCTACGGGTGGCCTATCCGAGGAGTTTTGGGGAGCCGCGAACGGACGCCCTCGACGTGTCAATGGCGTTCGGCCTGTGCGCGCCCGGCAACGCCACCCGACGGTTCGACGACCGCGTCGTCCACTGGGTTCCGCCGCCGGTCGACTCGGCCGCTCCGATGTTCGCGCCCGGCCCCGGCGTGCGGGTGGGCGATGCGGAACTGGTGGAAGTGGCCGACCGCCTGAAAATCGGCAACACGGCTGAAGACCTGGACCGGCACCTGCGGGCCGAACTGCCCGACGAGGTGGCCGCCCGCGTGCAATAGAATCGCCACACGTCAGCCGACGCGACACGCCCCCCACGCCCGATTCTTCCACCAAGCGATCCTGGCGAAACCGCCGGACGCCGGCTTGCCCTCCCCATCCCCCTCCACCCCGTAAACGTCCTGCCACAGCCGGCGTGTCACCACGCTTTTACGTTCCACCTGATTTGGATCTACGGTTGGCTGTGGCGGCACGAGATCAAACCGTCGCGGCCAAGGCCGATCCGGTTGGGAGAGCAACATGGCAACCGTGCAGATACAGGCGGGCAGACGGACGCACCCGATTGTCTGGGTGCTCGTCGGCGTGGTCGGAACCCTCGCCGCGGTGGCAGGCGTGTCCTACGGCCGTCAGTTCGTCGCCCGGCAAAGCACACTACCATCCGACGGTGCCTCCCCCAGCGCAGACGTCGTTCCCCCGTTCCCCCCAGTCCTTCCGGAACGCGTGCCGGCGAACGGGATCACCGTTGTCGTCCAGAAACCGTCCGCCGAGGCGGCGGACCAACTGCCCCCGTCGCAGTCCCCCTCGGCGTCCCTGAAGGACATCCCGGAGCGGACCTTCACCAGCCCGGAAGAGGTGATTAAGGCGTACATCGGCGCGAAGCGGTGGGAAGACCGCCTGCCCTGCGTGTTGAACCCGAAGGCGGTGCGGCAGTTGATGGCCGCGCGGTACAAGAACTGGGACGTGGCAACCGCGGTGAACGAATTCCGACCTGGAGCAGTAACGGTGAAACCGAACGCGGGCGACAAGGTGATTGTCGATGTGGATGTGAGGGAGAGCCTGCCGTATCACCAGAAGTTGCGGTATTCGGTGGTGAAGTCCGGAGTGGGCTACAAGGTGGACTGGCTCGACAGTTTGGAACTCGGGGAGGAGGACAACCTGCGGGCGGAGGTGAATGAGTTCGGCCTCACGACGCCGGTCCTCGAAATTCAGGTGGTCAAGAGGTATCAATCCGGCACTTATGCCAAGTACGACCTCCGTGTGGTGAACCGATCGAACCGGATGGTGGGTTACTGGGGCGTCGAAGCCTCGGTGTACGACGGTGACGGCAAATACCTCGGCAAAGCCATGACGAATGGCACCAATCTCAAGGCCGGTGACGAGGCGATCGACGACATCGCATTCGTGGACGTGAGTTACACCGCAATCGCTTCGTGGAAGCCTCGAATCGACAGTGTGCGAATCGAGTTCAACACCGGTCGAAGTGCGGATGCGACGAAGCACTTTTCACTCAACGAGTTGAAGCCCCGATCGTGGTAACCGCAGGCGGTGGGGTGAAGGTGCCGCCGGGCGTTCATGAGACGGCCGCACGAACCGCGACGACCCGCCGGAATCACAATTGGGAAACGGCGGGTCGTCGCGGTGATCGGGGGTGAAGGCGTGGCCGGGTGTCGAATGCGTTGGTCGTGATCCCCGCTCGACCCGCCCTACAAAGCAAACCGCCGGTCACTTCTTCTCGCCCTTCAGGATCTTCTCCATCTCGGCGGTGGCCGTGCCGGAGGGTGAGTACACCACCCCGACCATGCGACTGACCACCGTCCCGAACCGGAACATGCTGCTCCTGTCCGCCGCGCTCGCGTGGGCGGTGAGCCTCGGCTACGAGGCGGTGGCGTTCGGGGCACACGGTGGGGGAGCACACCAACTACCCGGACTGTCAGCCCGACTTTGCCGAGGCGATGGACCGGGCGGCGCAGGTGTGCGACTTCAAGCCGTTGCGGGTACTCGCCCCGTTCGTGGGTTGGGTGAAGGCGGACATCGTCCGGCGGGGGGCGGAGTTGGGCGTGCCGTTCGAGTTGACCTGGAGTTGCTACGCCGGCGGGGACGTCCATTGCGGGCGGTGCGGTACCTGCGTTGACCGCCGCACCGCGTTCGTCCGGGCTGGTGTCTCCGATCCCACGGAATATGATCGGTGAGGATGGAACCGGACATTGCACTGTCCGACGACCGATATAGAGTAAGCCGGCTGTATTACTTCCCGGAGGTCGACCGTGGACGCCAATCCGCTCGCCCGCTTCTCGTGGCTCGCCGACGCCCCACTGTTCATTGACGCCCTGCAGATCGAGCGCTTCTACGACGCCATCGTCAACCCGACCTATGTCGAGGGGGCCACGTCGTTGACGGTGGCGAACACCGGCGAGGTGAGTTACGGGAGCGAGGTGGGCGGGAAGGGGACGCTGTCATTCGGCGGTGGCCTGCTTCAACTGTTCGGGCTGGGGAAGGCCGACGCCGAGGTGAGCGGGAAAGTGCAGGGGGGGAAGAGGGAGGGCCAGTCGGACGGCCGACAAACTCAGTGGCTCCCGATCCGCACCCCACAGCGGCAACTGGCCCTGCTCGTGTACCACTACCTGACGGAAATCCCCGACCGGGTCGTCGAATTCTCCGGCGGGACGGACATCGAATACCTCCGCAAAGCCGACCCCGAGACGCCCTGCCCCCGCGCGCTGGTGGTTCTCGACTTGCCCAGTGCGAAGGGGGCGACAACGAAGAACGTGGCTCCAACACGCCTAATCCCAATGGCGGCCGAGACTGACCGGGTCTTGGAACTGTGCCCGCTCCTGGCCGCCAAACAGAACGACCGCGTGTGGCGGAGTTTCATGGGTGGGGACTTTTCCGCCATCGGCGACATCCTCGCACGGTTGCCGAACGCCGAGCGGCAGGTGGCGGACGGGACGGTGACATTGCGATTCCCAGAACGACTGAGCGACGACCAACGCCGACAACTGGAGATGGACCGGCTGACCGCCGAGTACAACTCGCGGGATGCGATGCTCAGTGTGGAGGAGGGGTGCAGCGGCCACCGCATCCGCTGGATCGACTTCCGCCTGCCCACGACCAACAAGGGTCCGCACAACACGATCCACCTCCACTTCTGCCCGAACGGCGAATTCGACACGGGCGTCTTCGCCTACTCCCTCGTCCACCGAGGGTATCTAAACGGTTTGCGGATAGTTGGGACCCTGAAGGCCGGCCCGGACATCAACGTGCTGGCCGTGTACGAGAAGTGACATCGCCATCAGTCGGACCACACCCGCCGCTTGTACTCGGCCAGCAGGTAGTTCGCCAGCACCTGAATGTCCTTCGGGGTGTTCTGCACCTCGTTCCACTTCCGCACCGCGCCGGGTCCGAACTCCCAGTGCCCTTCAGTCCACCGGCACACCGGCCGCAGCGCGTCCAGGTCGGCCCGGAACTGGCCCTCGCCGGGGATGCCGTCGTCCCGCAGGCGGTCGGCGATGGCGTCCATCACGAACCCCAAGCTCACCACCCCCGCCCCGTGCAGCAGCCGCGACTCCTTCGGCTTCTTGTTCCACGCCCCCGCGAACACCGCCCGCACCGCCGCCCAGAAGTCCTTCAGCACCCGCAGCATCGCGTCCGTGCCGTCGCCCTCCCGCTCCCCCTTCAGCCGGTACAGCACCCCGTCGCTCAGGCTGTTCTCGATCATCTTGATGAGCGAGTTGTCCTTGATCACCCCGTCCGGCATGGTCGGCGTCTTCACCATGCCGCGGAGTGGCGAGTCGTCGTCCAGGTTCAGGCGGTCCATGAGGGTGATGGGGAACCGCCGCTTGCCGAGGGCGGACGGCAGCCGCGCTTCGGTGGCCGGCAGCAGTTCGTACACCAGCCCCTTGGGCAGCGGTTTGGTGCTGTTGACGAGGATGAACTGCTCCCGCTGCTCGGCGTCGGTTGCGGCCACGAACCCGACCACCCACACCGTGAACCCGCCCGGCAGGTCGGCCTCACGCACCGCAGCCAGCCTCTGTTGGCCGTCAACTACCCACCCCGGCTTGCGACTGCCCGGCTCGGCCGGCAGCGGGATGACCAACTCGCCCGCCTCGGCAGTGCCCGGTGCGGCGCCCGGGTGGGCGGCGGGCACGAACCGCACCGTCGGGTCGAAGGCGATGACCACGGCGTTCGGCAGCATCGGGTTGTCGGTTTCCAGGTACGCGCGGATCTCGGCGATGTGCGACAGCACCTCCGGCCGCTGGTAGCCGATCACCTTGCGACACTCGTCACGGCCCAATCGGGAGACGGCGGCGAACTCCTCCACCCGCTTGCCGTCCACGGCGAACGCGAACAGCTCGCGGTCGCGCCCCTGCCGCATCCGCAGCGCGGGCAGGCGGAGGGCTTCGACTGGAAAGAGGGACGGGTTGGGACGGCTCATGCCGACTCCGTTCGGCGGGGCGTGTTGGATGGCACTGGCGCTTCGGATACGTTGGTGTAGTAACGACAGCCGTCGCCCGACAGCCCACCGAACTGCCGTGCCCAAGAAACCAGAACCAGCCAAAAAGGACGTGACGGCGGGTGAACGGCTCTGCACGTACATCGAGCGAGATGTCCTCGACCCAACCGCCTGGCCAATCCTGGTCGATGCTCTCGCGGGCACTGGTCGGCAAATGGAGTGGGGAGACTTTCTGGGGGGAGGTGGTGGCAACGCAGTTGCTCGGAAGGTGATACTTCACGCGGCCAGGAGTGAGACACTCTCGAACACCTGGAAATTCAGCGTCACCAGGGATGCCAGTCCATCGGCGTGTGTGGTCGCGGTTCCGTCCAGCACGGCCTGAACCGCCGTCCGGAAGTCCGCGAGCGTCGGGTGGTACTTCCCGTACACCGCCTTCCTCTCGGTGAACCGCCACAGTCGCTCGATCAGGTTCAGGTGGGGCGAGTCACTGGGCAGGAACAGCAACTCCATCCCGAACTCCGCCGCCAACCCCTTCCCCACGTCGTTCCGCTGGTCCCGGGCGTTGCCCATCACCAGGGTGACCGGACCCACCAGTCCACGGGCGGCGACCGCCCGCAACAGTTCGCACATGGTGTCGGTGTTCACCACCGGCGTGCGGAGGACGAGCATCTTGCGGCGGACGTGGGCGTCGGGGTGGGCATCCCGCCCCGCATCGACGACCGCGTGATCCGAAGCCAAGCCATCCGTGGCCGCCGGAAGTGTGGCCGCCGGAAGCGACTCATCCGGAGGGTGTACAACGCCCCGGCCGAGATGTCTCACAGAGGGCCGTGCGGAGTACAGCCAGGGGTGGAGCGACCGAGGGGTGCGGAACCTTCGGTTAGGAGGACCAACCGAACCAAGCCCCGGAGGGGCGGCAGACACCCCATCTGTCGCCCCTCCGGGGCTTGGTTACCATTCGCTTCGGGTCCAGGG
>JANNVG010000871.1:0-2899 GCA_031414395.1 Fimbriiglobus sp. | reverse complement strand
TCCCCCTCTCCATGTCATGGAGAGGGGGTGTTCAAGACGATGACGTTTCAGGCACTTTCGCCAGAAGTGAACAACCTCCCCGGGTTGAACACCCCCTCTCCATGACATGGAGAGGGGGACGGGGGGTGAGGTCCCACGTCTCACTCCGGCAGCGGTTTGCCCTTCGTCTCGGGCAAGAACGGCAGGGCCACCAGCCCGAGAAGGAACACCACGCACATGCTCACGCCGGCGTACCGCAGGGGCAGCGGCGACGGGTGCTCGAAGAACACGCTACTGGTGAGCAGGCCGAGGGCGACCGGGCCGGCGGCGGCGAACAGCCGGCCGACGTTGTAGCAGAAGCTGATGCCGGTGCTCCGCAGGCGGGTGGGGAACAACTCCGGCAGGTAAATGGCGTACCCGCCGAACAGGGCCAGTTGGAAGAACCCCATCACCGGGGGCATCCAGAGCACGTCCGACCACCCGCCGACCGTTCCGAGCAGGAGGAACAGGCCGGCGGTACTCAGGCCGGCGGTGACGAAGAAGAAGGCGAACGTCGGCCGCCGACCGAACCGTCCGGTGAGCAGGCTGAACGCGAAGATGCCGACGAACGCCCCGGCGTTCTGCACCAGCGAGGTGATCCCCGCCCAGAACGTCTTCTGCCCGTTCACGTATTTGACCGCGTCGGCCGGCGGGTCGTCGGCGTTGAACCGCTCGACCGACTCGACCAACCCCTTGTCCACGGCCTCCTGGCGATACCGCGGTTCGGACACGTACTGTTGCAGGTCCGGCGAGAAGAAGCCGATGCCCCACAGGCCGAGCACCCCGGCGAGCGCGATGATCAGGCCGAACACGGCGTTCCGCCGCCACGTCGGGTGGCCGAGCAGTTCGGCGTACGACCCGGCCTTCTTCAGCCCGCCGGCCGCCTTCGCCGCCAGCCACTTGTCCGGCTCTTTCAGTTTCAGTTGCACCAGCACCACCAGAAAGCCGGGGATGACCCCGATCATGAACATGAGCCGCCACGGCACGACGGCCATGCCGAACAGCGACTGGTCCTTGAACGCCCCCTGCTCCTGGAGCCAGCCGAGCCACATGGAGATGAGGGCGGCCCCGCAGTTGCCGATGACGCTGCTCGCCTGGAACAGCCCGAGCACCAGCGGGCGGGCCGCGTCGGGCATGGTGTCGGCCAGCAGTGTCACCGCTGCGGCGAACGCCCCGCCCACGCCCAGGCCGGTCAGGAAGCGGTAGATGTAGAAGTCGGTGGTGGACTGACTGAACGAGTTCAGCCCGGTGAACACGGCGTACAGGAGGATGGTGAGGGTGAGCGTCTTCACCCGCCCGAGTTTGTCGCCGGCGATGCCGAACCCGATCCCGCCGACCGCCCACCCGAGCATGAAGAACGACGTGGCCAGGGTGGCGGCCGAGTTGATGTCGCCGTCCTGGATCGCCTTCACCACCTGCTTCGGGGTGGGGGCCGGTTTCTGGTCGATCTCGGCCCGTTTGGTCAACTTGTCGGTGAACCCCGGTACCCGCGAGTCGTCCGCCTCCACCTTCGGCACCAGCGCCGTCATGGCCGGGCGGCGGGCCAGCACGAACAACTGCTGGTCCAGGCAGTCCATGTCCCACGCCAGGCAGCAGACGATGAACACGAACCACTGGTAGCGGCTGAGCAGCTTGAGGGCGGCCCAACCGCTGGGGGCGGGGGTGGGGGACGACATGACGACTCGGCGGAGAGGGAGGGGGTTGCACGCAACGTATTCCCGCGACCGCCGAACGCCCACCCGCCGGTCGGACGGCTGGAACCGGGAAGGTAGTGACCGGGTGGAACCCCGAACGCAGTGAGCGGGGTGGTGCCAACGCACCCGGTCACTGCGTTCCCGGTTCCAAGTGGGGAACCGAACGCCCACCCGCCGCGCGGCGTAGACTCAGAAGGCACACGCGAGGGGCGAACATGCGGCGGTGGGTGATGGTCGGACTGCTGGTGATCGTCGCGATGATGGCCGTCGGGGTGATCCTCGTCAGCGTGCAGCGGCAGCGGTTGAACGCGGACCGGCTCCAGTGCGAGTACCGTTTGCAACAACTCGGCCAGTTCGCCACGGAATACACGAAGGGCACCGCCGGCCTGAAGGAGTGGGAGGCGCCGGCCGCGGAGGTGCCCCAAGCCATCCCGCCGGGCACCATCCCGAACTCCGCCCTGCCGATCAACCAGCGGCTGAGTTGGGTGTGCGACATCCTGCCGTACCTCGATCAGAAGACGCAAGACACGGCCGCCGTGCGGGCGCAGATCGACCGCAATCTGAGTTGGGATGCGGCCCCGAACCGCGCGGTTTCGCTCACCCGGCTGAACCTGTTCGTGTGCCCCGGCGCGCTGCCCGACACGCCGGCCGACCAACCCGCCGTCACTCAGTTCGTCGGGTTGTCCGGTCTCGGCCCCGACTCGGCCCAACTGCCCATCGCCCGGAGTGTTCCCGCCCGCGCCGGCTGCTTCCGCCACGACATCCCGACCCCGCTCGCCCTCATCCGCCAGCACGACGGGCTGAGCACCACGTTCCTGTTCGCCGAAACGTCGAACGACCTGGGGCCGTGGATTCGCGGCGGGTTCAGCACGGTGCGCGGGCTGGACACCGGCGACGGGGCGAAAGCGCCGCTCGGCCGCGGCGGGCAGTTCGGCGGCACGTTCCCGCAGGTGGCCGGGTTCGGGCGGGCCGACGGGTCGGCCACGTTCGTGCGGCAAGGCCTGAGCGCGGAGGTGTTGCGGGCGCACTTCACCATCGCCGGCGGCGAACGCGAGGGGATACCGGGGGAAGAGTAGGTGCCGCCTGCCGGGCGGTCTTGTAGGGCGGGTCGAGCGGCGACCGCGAAGGCTTTTCCGACGCACGGCGAGATCGACGCCGTCTATGACCGCGACGCCCCGCCGTCATTT
>JANNVG010000870.1:0-2777 GCA_031414395.1 Fimbriiglobus sp. | reverse complement strand
GACCACGCAGGATTCGGTCGGCTCGCTCACGGTGTTCGTCGAAGGCCCACCCTACGGCGTCCTGCCCACGGGGGACGCATGAGCATCACCTACACCCTCCGCCGGCGGGACAGCCGCGGGTTCACCACCTCCGGGCCGGGCGTCACGTTCACCGTGGCGACGGGCACGCGGGGGGTGCCCGGCTACCCGACCATCACCACCGACGACGTGGGCCGAGTGCTGGGGGCGATCGACGACAGCCCCCAGCAGGTGGGTTGGGTGAACCAAACGGGCGGCGGGGGCGGCGGCTCGCTCACCGTCCGCGAGGTGGACGGCAGCCCGTCCGTGTCGGCCACGGTGCTCGAGTTCCCCATCGGCACGCTGACGAATCAGGGCGGCGGTGTGGCTCGCGTCACGACCGTGACGGGGCCGACCGGGGCGACGGGTGCCACCGGCCCGCAGGGGGGCACGGGCCCCCAGGGGCCGACCGGGACCACCGGACCGACAGGCGCAGCGGGATCGGCGGGATCGACAGGAGCCACCGGGGCGGCAGGTGCGGCGGGATCGACAGGTCCGCAGGGTGCCACGGGGCCGACCGGCGCACAGGGGCCACAGGGCACGACGGGTGCTGCAGGTGCTACTGGCGCCACAGGTGCGACCGGACCAGCGCCGAGCGGGACGGGCATCGTCACCGTAAACGGTGGCGTGCTGGGTACTCCGGCCGCACTGACCGGGGATGTGACCACCAGCGGGGCGGGGCTGAGTACCACACTCGCCGCGACCGCAGTGACGGCGGGCAGCTACACATCGGCGAACATCACGGTCGATGCAAAGGGCCGCATCACGGCCGCGACCAACGGCGGCGGGGGTGGCGGGAGCGGGGACGCTCTGGTGGCCAACCCGCTCAGCCAGTTCGCGGCGACCACCAGTAGCCAGTTGCGGGGGGTCATCAGCGACGAGACGGGCACCGGCGTGTTGGTGTTCGGCACCAGCCCCACGCTCGTCACTCCGCTTCTCGGTACGCCGACATCAGGCGTGCTGACCAACTGCACCGGGCTACCCGTCGGCGGCATCTCGGCCACCGGCACGGCGGACGGCACCACCTACCTGCGGGGCGACGGCACCTGGAACACGCCGGCCGGCGGCGGCGGCGGTAGTAGCGACAAGCTGTCGGTGCTGACCGCCGCCGAGATCAGTGTCACCACTACGGCCACGCTCACCATCGGCCGGATGCACGTCTGCTCCGGCACGACGGCGAACTACACCGTGACTCTCCCGGCCGCGACCGGGAACGCGGGTAAGTTCGTGGGCGTGCGGATGAGTCCGGCGATGACGAGACTCGTCACTCTGGACGGGAACGGGAGCGAGACGATTGACGGCACGCCGACCCGCATCATGTGGGCCGGCGAGTCGGCAATCCTGATGTGCGACGGGTCGAACTGGTGCAAGGTGGGAGGATCGTCCAAACCCATCGGCGTGAAGTTGATCGGCGTCCCAGCGTTCTACGACTCCAACTCCGACGGCAGCGAGCGAATCCTCGGCGCGTGGCAATCGGCCCTCTGGGATGACGCGACCGGGTGGGCCGGCGGAAACACATACACCATCCCCCGGCCGGGCCGGTATCGCGTCGAAGTGGCGTGCAAGTGGGGGTACGAGTCCGGCTCGCAAAGCCGCTACACGAAAGTGTACGCCGGCTCGTTTTCGGCCGACACCTACGGCTTGACGAGTGCGAACGACTCCATCCGCCAGCGCATCCGGGACACGTTCGCGCTGGCGGCGGGTGACGCCTGTTACGGGACCGTCACCGGGCAGTACGGCAACCGCTATGTGGACTACGGCACGGCCGCGTCAGTTTCTCTCGTTGTGCAAGAACTCAACCCCTGGTGAACCGTCATGCCGAACGCCATCGCCACCTTCACCCAACCCCTCACCCCGCTCGGTCGCCGTGTGGTGGCCGAACTGCTCGCCCTGCGCGACGCCCGCACGCGGCTGGCCGGACTCCGGTCGGACATCACGGCTCTGTTCGCGCGGCTGGGGTTCGACCCACTCAAACCGACACCGGAAGCGGCGGCGGCGGTCGTGGCCTACGTCGGGCTGACGAGTGACGACGACCTGCCGGCGGCGCTGACCTGTCTGGCCGAACTCGGCGGGCTGGACCTGAGTACGCCCCTGAGCCGGGTGGCTCTGCCCTGAACGCCACCGGAGGCCGCGATGTTCTGGCTCATCGTCATCGCCGCCGCGGCCAGCGTCGGCGTGACGCTGCTCGGCTCACTGCTCGCCGGCCTGCTGCTCGACCGCCTGGTGCCGGACGACGACATGAACTGCTCGGACTGACCAACCCTACGGAGACCGATCGATGAGCGCGACGACCGACCTGAGTGCGTCAGACCCCCGCCGGTGGGAGCCGGTGGCGACGACCGACCCGACCCCGCCGGCGGACAAACCCCGCGGCCCGTTCGCACGCCTCTCCCCGGAGTGGCGTGCCCTGCTCGTGCTGGTGGCGGGTGCCGCCTTCAGCATCGGCTGGCAGCGGCTGTTCCCCGGCACCACCCCGCCGCCGCTGCCCGTCTCGCAGCCGGTGGTGGTGTACGTCGGCCCCGGCCACGAGGCCCCCGCGAAGTAGACCCCCGCACACGGGCGGCAGGCGACGACGGGCATTGCACCCCGAGCCGACCCCCGGCGTTGACCGCCGGCCGACCGCCCCCTTGCTCTCGCCCTTGACCTTGGAGGCCCCATGCTGAACAAGCTCAGCCCGTTTCTCGCCGCGATCCTGGCCGCGCTCGCCGCCGTCCTCGGCG
>JANNVG010000869.1:0-1993 GCA_031414395.1 Fimbriiglobus sp. | reverse complement strand
GCCGGCGGTAGCCGACGCGGTCGCCCACGTCGTAGTAGACGGCCCCGGCCGTCCAGAGGGCGACGACAGCGGCGACGGCCAGGAGCAGGCTGACCGTCAGCCAGTGGTCGAGCAGGGGCATTAGGTGTTCTGCTCGCTCCGCGAGCGGTTATTTCAATTCCGCACGCGGAGCGAGCAGAACACTTCCCGCTCGCGGAGCGAGCAGAGCACTGGTCACTTCGCCAGTTGGTCGGCTTCGCTGAGTGCCAGCACACAGAACGCGGTGCCGGCGTTCGTGATGTAGTGGGCCTTGTCATTGCTCAGCGACCGCGTGTACCACCGCCCGCTCTCCCGCTGGTTCGCCTTCAGCCACTTCACCGCCCCGCTCACCGCCTCGCCCGTCGGCTTCTCCCCGGACTGCATCAGCACGAACGCCACGAACCCGGTGCCGTACCCGTCGCTGTCCGCGTTCGGGTCGTTCGGCGTCTTCTTCTCGTCCCGCCGCTTGTACTCGCCGAGCGACGGCAGCGACCACCCGCCGTCCTTCCGCTGCTTCGCCTTCAGGTCGGCGACCGCCTTCGCTTTCGCGTCGGCCGTTATCAGGTCGGGCAGTTTGGTCGAAGCCCACAGGAGCATGGCCGTGTGGTGCAGGTCGGGGGCGGGGGTGTCGGCGAGGTACTTGGTCAGCTTCTTCATGCCGGCGGTGGCCTTGTCCGTCTTGGCGTATTCGCCGGGGGCGTACCCGACGGCGAGGGCGGCGAGGGTGGCGCCGTAGTAGTCGTCGTGTTCGAGCGGCGGCCAGTCGCACTTCAGCCAGTTCCACGCGCCCGCTTTGGTCTGCACGTCCCACATCTTGTCGAGCGACGCCTTCGTGGTGTCGGCCAGCTTGCCCCCTTGCTGGGCGTCATTGAACGCGAGGGCGAAGGCGGTGGCCACCACATACGCATCGCCACGCGGCTTGCCGTCCTTCGCCCAACTGGTCACGTCCTTGTCGAGGAACTCGCGGACCTCCTTCCACCCGTCGCCCTTCAGCAGCGGGCGGGCGGTCAGGTACGGCATGTTCGTGTGGCAGGTGATGCACTGGCGGTCGCGGGTCCAGTTGATGCCGACGCCGTCCAGATAGTCGCCGGCCTTCTCGGCCGAGTACGCCTTCGCAGTCGGCTCGTCGGCTTTGGTGGCGGTGGGCTTGGGGATCTCGGCGGCGGCGACGAGCGGGAGTGTGAACAGCAGGGCGAGGAGTGCGAAGCGCATGACGGGCACCCGGAAGGCAAGTGGAGGCGGGTGGGGAGATTGTAGCCGACGGGTACAATTCATGTACTCCACTCGCTCCGCGAGTGGGTTTCCGGAGTCCGCTCGCGGAGCGAGCAGAGCACAATGAACTTCCTCGCCCACGCCTTGCTCGCCGACCCGACGCCGGAGAGTCGGTTGGGCAACGTGATCGCCGACTGCCTGCGACAGCCCGACTTGGCCAGCCTGCCGGCGGGGGTGGTGGCCGGGGTGAAGCAGCACCGGGCAGTCGATGCGTTCACGGATCGGCACCCCCTGGTCCACCGGGCGATTGCGCGGGTGAGCGAGCGGTGGGGCTGGTTCACCGGCATCATCCTGGATGTGTACTTTGACCACCTGCTGGCGATCAGTTGGGATCGCTACTGCCCGGTACCGCTGGGTCAGTTCGTGTGCGAGGTGGGGACGGACTTACGGGCGACGGCAGTGTGTTTGCCCGAAGGGGCGGCGATGACGGCCGGGTGGCTGGCCGATTCGGGCGTGATGGCGACGTATGTGACCGCGGAGGGAATTGAGGCGGCACTGGCACGGGTGACGCTGATCTTGCGGCGGCGCATCCCGCAACGGGCGGTGGACCTGACCGAAGCCATGCCCGACTTGCGGACGCACCACGCGAAACTGGTCGAGGATTTCGCGGAGTTCTTCCCGCAACTGGTGGCGGATCAGAAATTGTAGGTTGGGTCCAGCGGGCGCTTCGCCCGCGCCGACCCACGGTGTTTGTCCCGCGTGG
>JANNVG010000868.1:0-7690 GCA_031414395.1 Fimbriiglobus sp. | reverse complement strand
AACACGTCGGCGTACCCGTCGGTCGGGTTCTTGCCCACGTATTCGGTCAGCCGCTTGGTCTCGTCGGCGGTCGGCCGGCGGGCGAGGGTGGTCAGGTACATCTTCTCCAGGGCGGCGTCGGCCTTCAGTCCGCTGGTGAGGGCTTTGGCGGCGGTGGCGAGGCGGGCGTTGTTCGCGTTCAGTTGCTTCAGCATCTGCGGGATGCCGGCCTCGAACTCGGTCGGGTCGGACTCCTCCGCCCCGCCGAGATAGAAGAGCGCGAAGCTCGCCCGCTTCGACACCGGCTGCTTGGTGTTCTGGGTCTGCACCTTTTTGCCGCCGTCCTTCTCGGTGCCCAGCACCAGTTGCAGGCTGTCGTACACCTGCTCGCCGGACATCTGCTTGACGGCCGAGTGGCTGAACAGTTGGGCGTCGCCCTTGTTGCTGCCGTTCGGCTTGGCCGACCGCTGGTAGGCGTCGCTCAGGGCGATGCCGCGGACGAGGCCTTTCACGTCGTACCCGCCGGCCGCGAACTGCTTGGCCAGGGCCTCCAGCAGGGCCGGGTGGCTGGGGGCGTTCTTCTCGATCAGGTCGTCGATGGGATCGACGATGCCGTTGCCGAACAGCATGGCCCAGGTGCGGTTGACCATCGCCTTGGCGAAGTACGGGTTGGCCGCGTCGGTCATCCACTTGGCGAGGGTCGGGCGGTACGGCTCGGCCGCGTCCAGCTTCGGCTCCGGCCCGCCGAAGAACTTGGCGCTCACCTTCTTGGCCGACTCGGGGAAGAAGTCCTTCGACTTGTTCGGCACCTTGCCCTCTTGCACACCCAGTTGCGTGTTGTCGGCCCCCTTGTTCGGGTTCTTCGGGTTCTGGGCATTCACCTTGCTGAAGAACGCCGCCATGCCCCAATACTCGGCCTGCTTGGTGGCCGTGAACGGGTGGTTGTGGCACTGGGCGCAGCTCAGCCGCACGCCGAGGAAGTGTTGCGACACGGCGTCGGTCAGCTTGTCCACGCTGCGGTTGGCGATGAAGAACGTCACCTCCGGGTGCTCTTCCACCGTGCCGCTCGCGGTCACAAGGGTGGACACGAACTTGTCCCACGGGGTGTTCGTGTTGAACTGCTCTTGCAGCCAGGTGTAGAACGTCTCGGGCGTGATGAAGCGGTTGTTCGAGTCGCGGGGGTAGAGCTTGGCCAGCCAGACGTCGGCGTTCTTGCGGCCGTAGTTCGAGTCGGCGAGCAGTTCGTCGATCAGCTCGGCCCGCTTGTCGGGCGACTTGTCGTCGAGGAAGGCTTTCGCTTTGTCGGCCGACGGGATGACGCCGGTGATGTCGAGGGAGGCCCGGCGGAGGAAGTCTTCGTCCGAACAGACCGGCGACGGTTCGAGCTTGTCGCCGGCCAGCTTCCGGACGATCTCCGCGTCGATCAGCTTGGCGATGGCGGCGGTGACGAGTTTGGACACCGCGACGGCGGCTTTGCGGGCGTCGGCGGCTTTCTTGGCGTCCGCCGCGGCTTTTGCGGCGTCGGCGGTTTCTTTCGCGTCGGCCGCTTTCTTGGCGTCTTCGACCTTCTTGGCCTCATCGGCGGCTTTCTTCGCCGCCTCCTCTTTCATCTTCAGCCGTTGTGCTTTCTTGTCGGCCTTCTCGTCGGCGCCGACGGCCGGGACCGCCACCGCGAGGGCGAACGCCCCGGCGAGCAGCAGGGAGGGGAGAACTCGGATGAGCCGCATGGCCGGACCTCACGAACGCGGGTTATGGAGTGTAACCCGCGCCCGCGGTGGGGGTATCGGCCGGCGGGTCAGAAATCGTCGTTCGGGTTGTCGTAACCGCCCCCGCCGCCCAGGATCGCGGCACGGAACACGAATCGAAGGACGATCATCCCGACGGTTACGAGGATCGACAAGATCGCCAAGACCCTGGCGATTTCCAGCATCACTCGCCCGTTCGGGTCCATCAGCCCCTTCTGAATCTCACCAATGCTCAGGCTCGACTTGATGATGACGTAGACGGCCAGGATGGGTGGCAGCACATACACACACCCGCAGCAGAACCCGCCGCCGTTGAAGAAGAATGCCACGATTGCCAACACCAGGTTCAGAACGCCATCGTGGGGGGCGTAGGAGCGGTGGCGGCGGTCCTCAACGTCGTCGTCGTCATCGTCGTCGTCACGGCGGCTGCGTCTCTTTTTCTTCTTCCGCCGACTCGGGCGGTCGTCGTCATCCTCGTTGTCATCGTCCGCGAACGGGCTGTCCTCTTTCTTCTTGGCCTTCGGCTTGAACTCGTAGGGCTTCTTCTTCCCCTCGTTGTCGTCGCCGCTCTTGGACGGGGGTGGGGCGGCACCGCGCACCGACTTGGCCAACTGCGTGCCGGCCTTCGGCTGCGGTCGGGCGGCCGTGTACACGGTCTGGCAGTGCGGGCACTCGACGTCCTGGCCAAGGTCGGTCTCGGACACCGTCAGTTCGGCCCGGCACTTCGGGCACGGGGCGATGTCCACGTCGGCCGGCTCGGGGGGCGGCGGCGGAGACGGCACGACGACGGTGGGCGTGGGGGCGGCCTGCCCCTGGAACACCGACTTGCACATCGGGCATTCGACGTGCGCGCCCACGTCTTCGGCGTTCACCGTCAGTCGGGCGCCGCACGTCGGGCACGGGGCGAGCACCACCGTCGCGGGCGTCTCGGGCGGCGCTTCCGGCGGCGGCGGAGGTTCGCCGAAGCTGAGCGACGACACCGCGGGGGGCGGCGGCGGCGGCGCCGAGTTCAGATCCGGGAGGGCCGGGATGCCGGGGATTTCAAGTTGCTTCGACGGCAGGTCGGGCACCGCCGGCATCATCATCGTCTCCGCGTGCTGCACCGACGGCCGCGGCGGAGGTGGAGGCGCGACCGGGGCCGGTTCCTCCACCACCTCGTACTCGACGCTCGGCGGGGCGTCCGGGATCATGAACCGGGTGCCGCACTGCTTGCAGGTGGCCGGCTTCGCCCCGGCGCTCGCCGGCACTGTGTACACCTTCTCGCAGCTCGGGCAGGCGAACCGGATCATGTCCTATGCACGCCTCTGTGAGTGCGCCCGACGCGCGAACGAGTGGCCGGCCGCTTGAAGAGCCGCCGGTGGGTGGCCCATATCACCCACCGGCCGCACGGACTCCGACTGAGGTCGGCGTGCGAGGCAGGCTAGAACCACTGTTTCTCGCCGCGCTGGTACGTGTCGATGAAGTCCTTGTCCGTCTTCGTGAGGTAGATGATCCCTTCGATGATCCCGATCCACCCGCCGAACCCGCACGTGAAGATGGTGACCACGATCTGAATGATCCCGGCAGACGTGTAGCCGAGGTAAAACTTGTGGACGCCGAGCGACCCGAGGAACAGGCCGAGCAGACCGGCCGTCATCTTCTTGGACTCGGTCGATCCGCCACCGCCCCGTTTGCTCCTGCTGGAGCTGCGCCGGCTCGGCCGCTCATCCTCATCCTCGTCGTCCCCGCGGCGACTCTTGCGCTTGCTCGGCCGCTCATCCTCGTCCTCGTCGTCGTCATCCCGCCGGCTGCTTTTCTTCTTGCTCGGGCGGTCGTCGTCGTCGTCCTCGCTCCGCTTGCTCGTCTTCTTGCTCGGGCGGTCGTCGTCGTCCTCGTCGTCGTCCCTGTTGCTCCCGCTGCCCAGCTTCGCCAGCGCGCTCGACCCTTTCCCCTTGCCCTTGCCGCCGGCGTCGGGCGGAGGCGGGGCGTCCGCCCGTAGCGCCGTGAACACCGTCTCGCAACTGGGGCACTCGATGTCGAGTCCCACGTCCGTCGGCAGGACGGACAGGCGTGAGCCGCACTTCGGGCACGGGGCGATCTCGACCGGGGCGGTCGGGTCGGCGGCCGGCGGGGGGAGCGGCGGGGCCGACGGGCGAGACGCGGGTTTGCCGGCCGTCGGTACCGGCGGCGCGTCGGTGGGCGGCGCCCCGGCGTCGGCCGCGGGGATGACGAACTGCGACTGGCACTTCGGGCACTTGCCGGTCTTCCCCGCCTTCTCGTCACCGACGGTGAAGGTGGCCGAGCAGCCGGGGCAGGCGAACCGAATCATGGGCGAGAGTTCCGAATGTGGTTATCGGCGATTGTAGTAGGCGACGACTTCGGGCGCGCTCAGCATGGTGAGTCCGACGATCCCGAAAACCAGGTTCAGGACGTCGCAGTTGATGATGGTAATGATGGCCATGATCAACAACCCCCGCGGCGGGGTCGGCGGCACCTTTTGTCCCAGCAACTGACTGCCCTTCACGATGGCCATGATGCCGAACACCAGTTCGTAGTACGCCCCCGGCCACAGGCAGTACGTCCCCAACCCCAACCCGACGGTGTACAGGCACGCGATGATCCCGCCGATGAGCAGGAAGATACCGAGCGTCTGAATCTGGCTCGGCTTGCTCGGGTAGTCGTCATCGTCACGCCTGCGGCTGCTGCGTCTCCGGCTCGGGCGGTCGTCCTCGTCGTCCTCGTCGTCGTCACGGCGGCTGCTCCGCCGGCGGCTCGGGCGGTCCTCGTCCTCGTCGTCGTCTCGCCGGCTGCTCTTCCTCTTGCTCGGGCGGTCGTCCTCGTCGTCGTCGTCCCGCCGCTTGCTCTTCCTCTTGCTCGGGCGGTCGTCCTCGTCGTCCTCGTCATCCCTGTTGCTCCCGCTGCCCAACTTCACCAGTGCGCTCGACCCCTTGCTCTTGCCGCCGGGCCCCGGAGGCGGTGGGGTGTCGGCCCGCAGCGCCTTGAACACCGTCTCGCAACTGGGGCACTGGATGTCCACGCCGATATCGGTGGGCAGCACGGACAGGCGGGTGTCGCACTTCGGGCACGGGGCGATCTCCACCGGGGTGGGCGGGTCGGCCACCGGCGGGGGCGGGGGCATCGGCGACAGCGAGGGGCGAGACGGGGCCTTGGCGGGCGTCGGCGCGTCGGCGGGCGGCGGCTCGGCCGCTTCCGACGCCGGGATGACGAACTGCGACTGGCACTTCGGGCACTTGCCGGTCTTCCCCGCCTTCTCGTCACCGACGGTGAAGGTGGCCGAGCAGCCGGGACAAGAGAACCGAATCATGGAACACACTCCCCTTAAACGGGCGTTTAACGACCGGCCGCCAGCGCCCCGAAGCAACCGAAGAAGAACACCATGAAGAAGCACCAGATCACCAGGCCGACGACGGCGAGGATGACCGTAACCATCCCCAGGATCTTGGCCAAGTGGGTCATGCTCCGCCCTTCCGGGTCCATCCGCCCGGCGTCCATTTCCTGCAAGTCGTTGTTCGCCATCACCCAGGCGACGATGGCCAGCGGGAGGAAGGCGAACATGCCGATCAGGGCTAACGCCAGCAACAGCCCCCCGCGGTGCTCGGCGTAGCTCCCCCTGGAACTGCGCCGCCGTCGCTTCTTCCGCCGTCGCGGGCGGTCGTCGTCGTCATCGTCGTCGTCGTCGTCGTCGTCATCCCGGCGGCTACGCTTCCTCTTGCTCTTCCGGTCGTCGTCGTCGTCGTCATCGTCATCCCGCCGGCTGCCACTGCCGAGTTTCACCAGACTACTCGACTTCGCCCCCGACTGCGACCCACTTCCCGGCGGCGGCGGCGCGTCGGCCCGCGTCGCCTTGTACACCGTCTGGCAGCTCGGGCACTCGATGTCGAGTCCCACGTCGGTCGGCAGCACCGACAAGCGGGAGCCGCACTGCGGGCACGGGCTGACTTCGACCGCGCCCGTTTGGTCGTCGGCGGGCGGGGGCGGCGGGGCAGGTCGCGGGGCGACGGCTGGCGGCGGAGAGGCCGCGGCCGGCACTTCCGGGATGATGAACTGCGACTGGCACTTCGGGCACTTGCCGGTCTTCCCCGCCTTCTCGTCGCCGACGGTGAAGGTGGCCGAACAGCCGGGGCAGGCGAACCGAATCATGGCGGGCTGTCCGGGAATGAAGTCAGCGAGCGCGGGCAGAGGCCGGGGGTGGGGCGGGTGGCGACAGTTTGCGGAGGGCGACACCCGCCGTCAAGGAACGTCGGTACACAAATCGGCACGCCCCGACCCGTGGGCGTCCGCCCGCGCGGCCGTTCGGGGGTATTCGTCGGCCGGGTGTGGGTATTGCGCCCACTCCTTTCGATTCCCCCCCGTGCGGGGCGCGGCGTTCGTGTAGGGCGGACGAGCGGGCGTATCGCCCGCGACCTCCGCCGTCGGTCACTCATGGCGGGGGTCGCCGGGCGGCGCCCGTCTCGCCCGCCCTACAATACACGGTCACTCCCCGAGCTTCCGCTTCGGCGGCAGGCGGTAATCCAGCGGCGGCTTTTGCTCCTTCGCCAATAGCGGTGCGTACGGCGTGCCGCCCAGCTTCTTCTGAAGCTCCGCCTTCGCCGCCTTCAACGTGTCGGGCTGCTCGAACAAATCCCACGCACTCGCCACCAGCGTCTTCGCGGCCAGCAGCATCCCCTTCTTCGCAATGGTCGTCTTCCCGCACGCCACCGCCTGCCACGAGTGCCCCGGTGTGCCCGGCACCCAGGTGGCCGTGCCGAACCCGGCCGTCGGCACCACCCAACTCACATCGCCCACGTCGGTCGAACCCATACTAGTCTTGCCCGACACCTCCGTCACGCTCTTGATCTCGTCGAGCGACGGGGCCTTCTCGCCGAACGTCTCTTGCAGCCGCACGGCGAACTTCACCTCGGTGTCGTCGTACTTCAAGTCGTTCAGCGCCTTCAGATTCGCCTTCACCACCTGGGCGAGCGCGTCGTTCGGCAACAGTTCCATCGTCCCGCCGAGGTTCACCACTTCCAGCTTGGTTTCGGTGGCGAGTGCCGCACCTTCGGCACACTTGAGCAGCCGCGGGTAGAGCTTCCGCACCGTCTCGGCCTTCGGGTGACGCACGTAGAAGAAGCCTTCGGCGAACTCGGGCACCACGTTCGCCGCCCCGCCGCCGGAGGTGATGGTGTGGTGCAACCGCGTGCCTTCGGGCGTGTGTTCGCGGAGCAGCTCGACGGCGTGCATGGCGAGGGTGAGGGCGTCGAGCGCCGAGCGGCCTTTCTCGGGCGACCCGCTGGCGTGAGCGGCAACCCCGTGGAAGCGGAACTTGACCGCGATGCGGGCGAGGCACGACGAGTCGCCGGCCGAGTTGCGGCTGCCGGGGTGCCAGTGCAACACGGCGTCGCAGTCGTTGAACAGGCCGTCCCGCACCATGAACGCCTTCGCCGCCCCGCCTTCCTCCGCCGGGCAGCCGTAGAACCGCACGGTGCCCTTCAGCTTGCCCGCCTTGATCTGCTCCGCGACCACCTTCGCCGCGGTCGCACTCGCCACGCCGAACAGGTGGTGCCCGCAGGCGTGCCCGCACCCGGTGCCGCCCTCGCGGATCTCGCGGAACGGCACGCCTTCTTGGGCCAGTTCGGGCAGGGCGTCGTACTCACCCAGAATGCCGATGACGGGTTTGCCCTCGCCGAACGTGGCGGTGAACGCGGTGGGAATCTTGGCGACCCCTCGTTCGACCTTGAACCCGGCCTTCTCCAGGTCGTCGGCGAGCAGCTTCGACGACTTCGTTTCGAGATAGCGCGGCTCGGCCCACTCCCAGATTTGCAACGCTTGCTTCCAGGCGGAGTCGGCGTGGGCGTCGATGGCCGCCGGCAGTTTGTCCTTCTGGGCGAAGTGTGGGGAGGCGACGAGCAGGAGGGCGACGAGTGCAGAGCGGGAGTGCATGGAGGGTCCGTATGGTGGCTGGAACAAGGAGCGGCCGGGTTGACCCC
>JANNVG010000867.1:0-2352 GCA_031414395.1 Fimbriiglobus sp. | reverse complement strand
CGCGCGCGGGGGGGCGCGGCCGTGGGCCCCGCCGCCGCCTGCGGGTGTGCGCCCCCCCCCGGTGGCGATAACCCCCCCCCCCGCGGGGGCCCCCACACCACTCACCCGTACACGCTGCCCAGCGTGCTGCGGAAGCGGTCCACGGCCGACCGCACCTCGTTCGTGCCCGCCTCGTTCGTGTCCCACCCCATCGGTTCCACCGTGATCCCTTCCAGCGTCTTGTAGGTGCTGAAGAAGTGCTCCACCTCCCGCAGGAAGTGGTTGGGCACGTCGGTCAGCGCCTTCATGTGCCCGAACAGCGGGTCCTTGTGCGGCACGGCCAGCAGCTTGAAGTCGTTGAACCCTTTGTCCTTCATGCGGAAGATGCCCACCACGCGGGCCTCGATCAGGCAGCCGGGGAAGGTCGGCTCGTTCACCATCACCAGGATGTCCGACGGGTCGCCGTCCTCGGCCAGCGTCTGCGGGATGAACCCGTAGTCGCCGGGGTACATGCTCGAGCTGTACAGGTAGCGGTCCATCTTGATCAGGCCGGTGGCTTTATCCACCTCGAACTTGGTGCGGCGGCCCTTCGGGATCTCGACGATCATGTTCACCACCGCCGCCTCCCCGGTGCCGGGCGGGATCATCATGTAGTCGCGGACGTAGTCGCGGCGGGCGAACATTGCGGGGTACTCGGGGTGGGGAGGAGCTATTCTAGCACAGCGGGCGGAGACCTCACCCCCCGGCCCCCTCTCCCAGGGGAGAGGGGGGGGCAACCCGCGGAGGTTGTTGACCGTTTGCGGACGTGTCGGCAGCGCATCCGTCTTGAACACCCCCTCTCCCCTGGGAGAGGGGGCCGGGGGGTGAGGTCCGATTCCACCGCCTTCCCCGGAGCCTCCCCCCATGAAACTCGGCCTCATCAACTCGGCCTGGGCGCAGGCCGGCAAGGGCACCGCCCACGGCATCCGCGAGACGAAGCGGATCGGGTTCGACTGCATCGACATCTTCGCTGACCCGCTCGACACCGACGCGGCCGAGCGAACGCTCATCCGCACCGAGTGTGCCGCGGTCGGGCTGCCGATCATCAGCGTGGCGTGCGTGGCGGTGGGCCTCATCGACTTCAACCCGAGCGTGCAGCGGTTCCACGTCGATCGGTGCAAGGCGTACCTGGATTTCGCGTCCGAGTTGGGGGCGAAGAACCTGCTCCTGGTGCTCGGCGAGTACATCTGGGAGCGGCAAGTGATCCCGCCGGCCGAACAGTGGAACACCGGCGTGGCGCACCTGAGATCGCTGGGCGAATACGCGTCCGGATTGGGGCTGCAAATCGCATTAGAGATGGAGCCGTTCAAGCTGAGCCTCTTGAACGACGTGCCCAATATGGTGCGGTTCCTGGACGACGTGGGCCACCCGGCGGTGGGGGCGAACATCGACATCTCGCACCTGTGCCTGGCCGGGAGCAAGCCGGAGGAGCTGCGGGCGCTGACGGGCAGAGCCGTTCACGTCCACATCTCGGACTGCGACGGGAAAGTGCACGGCGACCTGCCGCCCGGCCGCGGGGTGGTGGATTTCGTGCCATACTTGAAAGTGATCGCCACCCTCGGTATTCCCGGCGCGATCAGCATCGAGTTGGAATACTCGCCCGAGCCGGACAGGATCGCCGAGTGGGTGGCCGAGGCGTACACCGCCACCGACGGACTGATGCGCGCGGCCGGCATCGGACGCGAATAATGGCGATGAAGTCAGGTTCGACAGGAGGAACGCGGATGACGCGGAGAAGGCAGGGATGAAGAGGATCAGAGACAGACAAGATTTGTTCTGACCCGTGCCATCCGCGTTTCATCCGCGTCATCCGCGTTCCGTTTTATTGAAGGTCTGCTCCCATGCCTGATGCCCCGCCGCGGCCCGTCACCGACTCCCAGCTCATCGCGTGGGGCAAGCCGCTCGTTGACCCGACGGGCGAGGCCCAGTTCCTGCAAGGCCCGCAGCGGCGGAGCCGCGAGCTGTGGCAGGCGTTCAAGATCTTCCGCGAGCTCATCCGCGGGTTCCGCAAGCTGCACTTCGCCGGCCCGTGCGTGACCGTGTTCGGGTCGGCCCGGTTCGACGAGACGCACCGCTACTACAAGCAGGCGCGGCTGATCGGCCGGCGGCTGGCCGAGGCCGGGTTCACCACCATGACGGGCGGCGGGCCGGGCATCATGGAGGCGGCCAACCGCGGGGCGAAGGACGTGAAGGGGGGGCGGAGCCTGGGGGTGAACATCCTCCTGCCGATGGAGCAGAAGCCGAACCCGTACCTGGACAAGTTCGTCGAGTTCGAGCACTTCTTCGTGCGGAAGCTGATGCTCATCAAGTACAGCTACGCCTTCGTCGTCTGCC